>NZ_SDFT01000017.1:0-29113 GCF_004916815.1 Pantoea sp. R102 | reverse complement strand
CCAGCAGGCTGCCATCCTGCAGCAGCGTAATGTTCATGTGCACGCAGCCGAGGCTGTCCGGCACCGCCACATCGCGCCAGCTCTGGCCTTTGTCACTGGAGATTTTTACCGCACTGATGTCATCATTGCCCACCCATTTCACTCCCGGCTGGGTGCGACAATAGAACACCGGCAGCAGCCAGTTGCCGTTCGGCAGCACCACCAGCGGCTGGCGGATAAACGTGCCCGGCTGATCGAGCAGCGTATCGATGGCACTCCAGCTGTGACCCAAATCGTGTGACTGGCGATAGCGCACAATCGCCGTGTCCTGATTACCGGACTTCTGCGCGGTCCACAGCAGCCACAGCACGCCCTCGGGATCGAGGAACAGCACCGGATTCTGTTCCGATCGCGCCGGATCGTCGGATAACTGCAAGGGATCGCTCCACTGCGCGCTGCCCTGCGCCAGCCGTGAGCACCACACTGAAATATCCGCGATGCCTTCCTGCGTGCCGCCAAACCATACGCACAGCAGATCACCGTTCGGTAACGGCAGCAGATTAGCGGCGTGGTTCTGCGGACAAACCGAAGGCAGCATCGCCGTGAGCTGCTGCGCGTCCTGCGCGTGCGGATGAAGCTTACCGTTACGTTCGACGGTAATGGTTGAGTCGGTCATGTCAGGCTCCACTGTTTTGCATTGAGGAATCAGGTGCATTTTTGCGCTGCGGCTGGCGTGACGGGATCAGGCGGTCAATCAGCATGATCACCGCCGGTGTGACCAGCGCGACGTACATATTGTTGATGCCGAACGGATCGCCCAGCAGATACCACAGCGAGGTCATGACGCAGGCACCAATCAGGCCGGCGTTCGCGCCGCGCGTACTTTTATAAAACGGCAGGTAGAAAGCGATGATCGCCACCACCGAAATTGACAGGCGAATGGCGCGGGTAAAGAACGACAGCTTCAGCACTTCCGGTACGAACAGCACGAAGATCAGCGGCAGGAAACCGATCAGCAGTGACAGCCAGCGCGTCATGCGAAATTCGCGCTCCGGCGTCGGATTACGGTACGGCACATAAAAGTCCTTCACCACCAGTGAGGCGATGGCCAGCGCCACGGTGCTGACGCTGACAAAAATCGATGCCACCAGCGAGGTGGTGACAATCCCTGCCAGCCACGGGCTCATGTCCTGCAGGAACACCGGCAGCGCGTACAGGCTGTTAATCTCCGGATGCAGATACTTTGCCGCCACGCCAATCAGCGCAATGGCGATGGCAATCGGCATACAGAAGAAGAAGGCGACCCAGGTGGCGCGCTTCGCAGACGCCGCACTTTTGGTCGAGGCGATAGCCTGAATCACAAACTGGGTGCAGAAGATCGACCCGATGGTGCCAATCATCCAGGCAAAAATGGTGCTGGCGCCCACGTTACCGTCCCAGGTCCAGTAAAAGTGCGGCATCTCTTTGATCATCGGGCTGACGCCGCCAGTCATGTGCAGCGCCACGCCGAGAATGACCAGAATACCGATATATTTCAGGCCGCTGTGCAGCAGCGTCACCCAGGCGATGCCTTTCATGCCGCCGAACATAAAATAGAAGGTACTGACCAGCGCGGTGATCACCGCCGCCGTGGTGAGATCAAGGTTCAGTACCGTAGAGATCGCCGCCGCACCGCTGACATAGTTACCGACGTTCACCAGCAGCAGCGCGTAGATCATGATGATAGAAATAATATTTTTGGTGGAGTTGCCATAGCGCTCGGCAATCGCGCCGGAAATGGTAATTTTGCCGGTGTTGTAGATGCGTTTGACCAGCAGAATACCAAACAGCGGAAAGCCGATAGCGGCACCGATCACCGACCAGGACGCGGCAAAGCCATCCTCAAAAGCCGCCTGCGCCGTACCGATGGTTGACTTGGCGCCAATGTATTCAGACATCAGCATCACGCCGACCACAAACGCTGGCATCACGTTTGAACCCGCCATAAAGTCGCCGCTGTTTTTACTGCGCAACCGCCAGGTCAGCCAGGTAGTGAACAGGATGTAGGCAATGACAATCCCGACAATAATCACCATCCCTTCTGCAGAGAACTGTTTCATGTTCGCCTCATTGATAACGTAGGGTCGTGGTGCGTGCCGGGCTTCACACGCACCGTTAATGAGGCGGCCATGATTATTGTTGTTGCGTCGCTGCGCTGGCTACCCCGCACCGTGCAAAATGATTTACTTCACTCAAAAATGAATAAATTTACGCACAGGCAGGGCAATTTATAGATTAACTGGCGCTTAATTAGTTTGATCATGCTCACAAACAGTCAAATGTGATTAATAATAATCAAACTTAACTGTGTGAGATAGCGAGGCAGACTGAGTGCCCGGCCACGGCTACCGCGCCGGGCAGCCGCGAACGTCAGGCGAGACTGTCGTTTTCCAGTTTCTGCCGTTTACGCAGATGAGGGAACAGCGCCATCCACAGCGCCACGACCACCAGGGTGCCGACACCGCCAATCGCCGCTGCGGGCACCGCACCGAACCATGCGGCCAACAGGCCGGATTCGAACTCACCCAGCTGGTTAGAGGTATTGATGAAAATGGCGTTGACCGCGTTGACGCGCCCGCGCATCTCATCCGGCGTGTCCAGCTGCACCAGCGCGCCGCGAATCACCATGCTCACCATATCGAAGCCGCCGAGTGCCGCCAGCGCCAGCAGCGAGAGCCACAGCTGCGTCGATAGCGCAAATACCAGCGTAGCCAGACCAAAACCGGCTACCGAGCCAAACATGATCATGCCCACGTGCTTTTCCAGCTTGTGACGGCTGAGCCACACCCCGACCAGCAGCGCCCCGACCGACGGGGCACCGCGCAGCATGCCCAGCCCCCACGGACCGGTATGCAGAATATCCTGGGCGAAGATCGGCAGCAGCGCCGTGGCGCCGCCCAGCAGCACGGCAAACAGATCGAGCGAGATCACCCCAAGCACATCTTTGCGCTCGCGGATGAAGCGGACACCGGCAAACATGGTGCTGAGGCTGGCCGGAATACGTGTCTGCGGCGGTCGTTCGTAGCGCAAACGGCTGACCAGCACAATCGACAGCAGATAGAACAGTGCCGACACGCCATACACCACCTCCGGTCCGGCCACATACAGCAAACCGCCCAGCGTCGGGCCAACAATCACCGCCGCCTGACCCCCCACTGAGCTGGCCGCCATGGCGCGCGCAAGAATAGGCGGCGGTACCAACGCTGGCAGCATTGAGGTGATTGCCGGCCACTCCAGCGCTTTGGCCAGCGAAATCAGGAACACCAGTCCCCAGATTTCAATCCGGCCCGCCCAGTGCAGCAGCGTCAGCGCCACCAGCCCGAGCAGCGCCAGCCACTCAATCAGCTGCCCCAGCAGCACGATGCGGCGACGGTCATACTGATCCGCAAGATGACCCGCCGGCAGCGCCAGCAATACAGAAGGTAAGAATTGCATCAGACCGATCATGCCCAGCGCCATAGCACTGTGGGTAAGCGCATAGATTTGCCAGCTGACGGCCACGGAGAACATCTGAAAACCAAACGATGAACAGGTACGCGCCAGCCAGAAGGCGACGAACGACCTGTGTCGCAGCAGCGAATCTTCCGCTGCGGTGACCGGTGAACCCATAGTTTTATCCCATCCTGAAGCAGAACCGGCCGGCGTCATGGCACCGGCCTGGTGAAAAGCCACCATCGGCTTTCCTTATGTTTTTCACGCCATAGAGTGCGATAACTGACCGGAGCAGGCAATGGCTGGATGTGCGCTGTAAAAACAGGTGTTTATACGGATTCAGGGTTAAAGCTGGCGCGCAGAATATTAGCAGACTGATTGTTTTACTGTGAAAATAGTCAAAACATTCCAGATAATTCAATAAAACGTTAATTACCGCCAGCACAACGCTTTTTATCTCTTTATCAGAAACAGCTAAAAAAGGTGATCTTTGCCGGCGAATCGATCTATATTGCCCCCTGTGATAATCACAGCAGTCTTCCCGTCCTTATAATAATTAAGACGCTATCGTTCATTAATTTATTCATAGAGATAAATGGAAAACAATTCATACCATCCTTATGTCACTGAGCGTGTCTGTCGCTTCGACGGCACACCTATCGGCGCATGTTATTCAGCGTCCTTAATGCATTGCGTGCCGGAACGTGATGCATTACTTCATGAAGGCGAGATAATTACTCAACATTATCAGTCAGCGGATGCTGCGGGATTAATAATTATTCCACTGGCGGGAAATAGCGTGATGTCCTTTTTGCATGACGTGGATAATTATTCCAGCCTGCAACATGAGAATGTAAGGCTGGCGATCAACTATGCCACTTTAAGTCAGGCAGGATCCGCCTTACGCGCTGTGGCGTCTCGTTTTTCCTTCTGGCTTTACGATCTCGCGCCGCCGGGAACCGAGTGGAAAAATATTACCGATTTTCCCTTCAGCGGTATTGTTCTGAGCGATGACTTCTTCCGCGAAAATTATCTCAAGTTCAGCTTTCCTTTTCTGCTCGCTTCGCTGCGGGAAACACAAGCAGAGGTAATATTACGTACGCCCCAGCTCCAATTACCGGCCGAAGATTACCTGCATTTACAGCTAAGCGGCTGGCAAACGCAGCGGAGCTGTCATCCGCTATTCCCGGGGTAAACGTTTACACAAAATTCTGCGCGTCGGCGTTATCACCCGATTACGCCGGACAGGATGGCGCAATATCCTCATAAAATGTCGTGTCACTGCCTGATAAAAAGAGCAAAGCGCTAAAAAAATCAAACCTGTTAACGTTTTTAAGATAAAATTTAACGCAAAGGGATCATCCTGCTTAACGGAAAAGCACTGACAGAACACCTTAAGTCACTTCGTACTCTATGTCGGGATACAGCCTAATCGGTTGTTTCCTTTGATTTTATGGCAAAGAAAGAGGTCAATATTATGGGGAAAGCTTCCTCATCTTTTGGCGTAATTCGCTTCCTGACGGTGCTGTTTGCACTGCTGACGGGCGCGTTTATGCTGATTGGCGGCGTTTGGTTAGCCGCCATTGGAGGTTCCTGGTACTACGTTATTGGCGGTGTGATTATGCTGATCACCGCTGTTCTGCTGTGGCGCCGTAGCGGTTCCGCACTGCTGCTGTATGCCCTGTTGCTGCTGGCAACGCTGGTGTGGGGCGTATGGGAAGTCGGCTTCGACTTCTGGGCGCTGGCCCCACGTACCGACGTGCTGGTGATCTTCGGTATCTGGCTGATTCTGCCGTTTGTGTATCGCGGCCTGAATCATGCGGGTAAAGGTGCGCTGGGTGCGATGGCCGTTGCGCTGGTGGCCAGCGTACTGGTGCTGGCGTGGGCAGTATTCCACGATCCGCAGGAGCTGAATGGCAACCTGCCGGAAGCCGCTAACGTCCCGCAGGCCCAGCCGCTGAGTAACATCAACGATGCTGACTGGCCAGCCTACGCGCGTGACCAGCAGGGCACTCGCTTCTCGCCGCTGAAGCAGATCAACACCAGCAACGTGAAAGAGTTGCAGGTTGCCTGGCAGTTCCAGACCGGCGATCTCAAAACCGCCAACGATCCGGGTGAAATCACTGACGAAGTGACGCCGATTAAAATCCGCGACACGCTGTACCTTTGCTCGCCGCACCAGATTCTGTTTGCGCTGGATGCGACGACCGGTAAGCAGAAGTGGAAATTCGATCCGGGCCTGAAGCCGAATCCTACCTTCCAGCACGTGACCTGCCGCGGTGTTTCATACCATGAAGTGCCTGCTGCTGCCGATGCCGCCAACAGCCAGCCTGCGCTGTGCTCACGCCGCATCTATCTGCCAGTGAACGACGGTCGTCTGTTCGCGCTGGATGCCGATACCGGTGCCCGTTGCCCATCCTTTGGTAACAACGGTGAGCTGGATCTGCAGCACAAGCAGCCGGTACAGACGCCAGGCCAGTATGAGCCTACGTCACCGCCGGTTATCACTGACACCACCATCGTCATTGCTGGTGCGGTCACCGATAACTACTCTACGCGTGAGCCGTCTGGTGCCATCCGTGGCTTCGACGTCAACACCGGTAAACTGCTGTGGGTATTCGATCCGGGCGCGAAAGATCCTAACGCGATTCCGGCCGATGAACACACCTTCACCATGAACTCGCCGAACTCGTGGGCGCCAGCGGTATACGATCCAAAACTGGATACCGTTTACCTGCCAATGGGCGTTTCCACCCCGGATATCTGGGGCGGTAACCGCACACCAGAGCAGGAGCGCTACGCGAGCAGCGTTCTGGCGCTGAACGCCACCACCGGTAAGCTGGTGTGGTCGTATCAGACCGTGCACCACGATCTGTGGGATATGGACCTGCCGTCACAGCCGACGCTGGCCGATATCACGGACAAAGACGGCAACACCGTACCGGTGATTTATGCCCCGGCGAAAACCGGTAACATCTTTGTGCTGGATCGTCGTACCGGTAAGCCGGTCGTGCCTGCGCCGGAAACTCCGGTACCGCAGGGCGCGGCGAAAGGTGACCACGTGGCACCGACCCAGCCGTACTCCGAACTGACCTTCCGTCCGAAGCAGAACCTGACGGACAAGGACATGTGGGGCGCGACGATGTATGACCAGCTGGTGTGCCGCGTGATCTTCAAGCGTCTGCGCTACGAAGGTCCGTTCACGCCGCCGTCTGAGCAGGGTACGCTGGTGTTCCCGGGCAACCTTGGTATGTTCGAGTGGGGCGGCATCGCGGTTGATCCACATCGTCAGATCGCGATTGCTAACCCAATGGCGCTGCCGTTTGTGTCTAAGCTGATTCCGCGCGGTCCGGGCAACCCGATTGAACCACCGCAGGGCGCAGAAGGCGGTTCCGGTACCGAAACCGGCATTCAGCCGCAGTACGGTGTGCCGTTTGGCGTCGAGCTGAACCCGTTCCTGTCGCCGTTTGGTCTGCCGTGTAAACAGCCGGCCTGGGGTTACGTTTCAGCGATCGACCTGAAGACCAACGAAACCGTGTGGAAGAAACGTATCGGTACCGTTCGCGATAGCGCACCGGTTCCGCTGCCGTTCAAAATGGGTATGCCAATGCTGGGTGGCCCAATCACCACCGCCGGTAACGTGTTCTTCATCGGCGCGACCGCAGATAACTACCTGCGTGCGTTCGATACCAACACCGGTGAGATGCTGTGGCAGGCGCGTCTGCCAGCGGGTGGCCAGGCTACGCCGATGACCTATGAAGTGAATGGCAAGCAGTACGTTGTCATCGCGGCCGGTGGTCACGGTTCGTTTGGTACCAAGCTGGGCGATTACGTGATTGCCTATGCGCTGCCAGATGCGAAGTAATTTTTCGCACTGAAGTAAAAAAGCGGGCAATGCCCGCTTTTTTTATATGCCGGTCGGCATTACGGTCGATCTGGAGGTCAGGGTTTACGCAGCACCCGCGCATTCAATAGCGCGCACAGCGCCATAATCACGCAGGTGGCGAGAAACACCGGGCGCATACCAAACGCGCCGCCGATAAAGCCACCGAACAGCGGGCCGCTCACCTGGCCGACATACTGGGCTGAGGTCGCATAGCCCAGCATTTTCCCGACCTGCCGCTGCGGCACATTATGACGAATCAACGCCGTCACGCAGGGCATCAGGCCGCCCAGCGCCATCCCCATCAGGAAACGCAGCAGCACCAGCTGCCACGCCGCGCTAATAAACGCCTGCGGAATCAGCAGCAGCGCGCAGACCAGCAGGCCATAAATCAGCACGCGCGCATGTCCGATGCGGTCGGCCAGCCGGCCAAGGCGCGGCGCGGAGAGAATGCTGCCCAGCGCAGCGGCCGCCATCACCAGTCCGGCCGTCACCGTCACCGCGTGATCGCCGTGCACAAACTGCGCGATATACAGCGTGATAATCGGTTCAATCGACATATTGGCAAAAATCAGCAGCATGCCCGACAGCCACATCAGCCGCACCACTGGCCGGTTGATCGACGCCTCCGGCTCATCACCCTCCCCGGCTGCGGCTTTCTTCGCCGCACGTGGCGCTTCTTTCAGCAGAAAAGTGGTGGCGAGAAACGCGAGAAAAATCACCGCGCCGGTGAGCCAGAAAGTGTGGCGGATACCGATCAGCGGCGGCAGCACGCCGCCCAGCAGCGGGCCGACCACATTACCGGCCATGATGCCGGAGGACAGTACGCCCAGCGCCCAGCCGGTTTGCGCTTTCGGCGTTTGCGCCGCCACCAGAATGGTGGAACCCGACGCATAGCCGCCGAGCAGGCCGGCCAGCAGGCGCAGCGCCACCAGCTGCCACGGCGCGGTGGCCATCCCAATCAGCGACATGGCGACGGCCATTCCGAGGCTGGCGCGGATCAGCATCAGCTTGCGGCCATAGCGATCCGCCAGTTTGCCCCACAGCGGTGCCGTCAGCGCCGCGCTAAGAAAGGTGGCACCATAGGCGGCGCCTGACCAGCGCGCAATCGCGGCCGGTTCCTGCACGCCCAGTTGCTGCACATAGAGGGGCAGAAAGGGCAGCAGCAGGGTCATGGCGACGATAGTGCTGAACGAGCCCAGCACGCAAACCCACAAATTTCGCCGCCAGTGTTGCTGCTCAGGCGCTAACGCGATAGAAGAGTGCGACATAGTGATATCCCTGTTTTTGGCTTTTTTAGCAGGCTATCAGCGGTAGCACAAAGAAAACAGGGAGAAGCGGATATTTGCCAGCCAGCGCGCTATTGTTGCCAGAAAACAACAATCATGACGCACCCAGCGCAGTGATCAGCGCGTCGCAAAGTAAGGTGATCGGTGACGAGGGCTGCGGCTGCTCTTTCAGCAGCAGGTAACTGTGCAGGCGATCCATCTGCCATTCCGGCAGCACCTGCTGAATCTCGCCGCGCGCCAGCGCCTCCTGCGTCATATAGGCGGGCAGATACGCCACGCCGGTTCCGGCCAGGGCCGCATTGAGCAGCGCCATGCTGTTATTCGCGCGAAAGCGGCTGTGCACATCCAGCGCCAGGCGCTGCTTATCACGGCGAAACGGCAACGCCGCCGTGTGTGCCGGGCCGTGAAACAGCAGCAGATCGTGGCGCATCAGACGTTCGGGATGATCGATGGCCGGATGCGCGGCCAGATACGCTGGCGACGCATACAGTCCCCAGTCAATGCTGCTCAGCTCGCGGTAGTTCGCCACCTCCGGCGCACGCGCGCGGATCACAATCGCCACGTCCGCACTGGGCTGCGGATCGTCGCTGGTGGTCAGTTCGAGATCGACGTTGATGTGAATGTGACGGCGGATAAAGGTATTCAGCGTCGGCACCACGCACTGGCAGCCGAAGGTGATCGGCGCCTGCAGCCGCACGTTGCCGGCAGGCTGCTGATGCACCTGCTGCACAAACGCGTCGGCGCGATGCATCTCTTCGAGCATGCGGGTGCAAAACGGATAGTAAGCCTGGCCCAGCTCGGTCAGCGCCACCTTGCGCGTGGTGCGCTGCAGCAGTTTGATACCCAGCCGCACCTCCAGCCGGGCGATTTCGCGGCTGACGTGCGATTTTGATACCCCCAGCGTACGGGCCGCTTCGCTGAAACTTTGCCGCTCAACGACGCGTGCAAACAGCATCATGGCGGTGAGATTATCGCTGTTGTCCATGTTCTCTGGCTGATTCGAAAGAGTGAGAACCGCAGCTTAAAAGCAAAAACGCGAATGCGCACCCGATTTCCCGTTACGCAGCTGCCACGGGAAATCGGGCGAGGGATGTCACACCGCCACCGCTAACGGAAACAGCAGGCGGTCCGGCTCGACGCGACGCTGACGCCGCAGCTGGCCTGGCGTGACGCGGAAATAATTTTTAAAGGTGCGGGTGTAAGCCTGTTGGGTATCAAAGCCGTAGCTCATCGCTACCTGCAGAATCGCCTCATCACTGTTGATCAGCGTGAGCGCTGACTCAGTCAGCCGGCGCTGGCGAATGTATTCTGCCAGTGAAAAACCGGTGTGCTGACGGAACAGACGTTGCAGATGCCAGCGGGAATATCCCGAGCGGCGTGCTACTTCATCCAGATGCAGATCGTGCCCTAAATTTTTTTCAATCCACTCCAGCAAACTACGGATAAATTCGCGCTGATTCATGACTTCCTCCGGCGTCGGTAAAATGTCCAGTGACGTCACTGTAGCGCGTTAAATTTATCCCTTAATTAGCAGAAAATTAGCGCAGAATTAGCAAGCAAAAAAACGGCTTTCCCGACGAAACAGCGCGCCAGGTTAATTCTGCGCTAATTATCGGGCGCTACACTGCGACAAGTTATTCAGGAGGGCATCATGCGTGTGCTGCTGGTAGAAGATGATGAAATGATCGGCGCCAACCTGCAGCAGGCGCTGGAGGCCGCCGGCTGGTCGGTGGACTGGGTGCGTGACGGCGTATTTGCCAGCAACGCCTGGCAGGAAGGCGGTTACACCTGCGTCCTGCTCGATCTCGGTTTACCGCGTGAAGATGGCATCAATGTGCTGCGGCGTGCGCGCACGCGCGGTGACATGACGCCGGTGCTGGTGCTGACCGCGCGTGATACCGTGCAGCAGCGCATCCAGGGCCTGGACAGTGGCGCCGATGACTACTTACTTAAACCCTTTGATCTGCAAGAGGTTCTGGCGCGTATGCGAGCCATCACCCGACGCCGCCACGGTGCGGCGGACTCCCTGCTGGGCAACGGCGACGTGCAGCTCGATATGATGACGCGTGAAGTGCTGTACAAAGGCCAGCGCGAGCAGCTAACCGCACGTGAATACGCCCTGCTCTATGCGCTGCTGGAACGCCCAGGCGCGATCCTGTCGCGTGAGCAGTTAGAAAACCGCATCTACGGCTGGGGCGAAGAGGTCACCAGCAACGCCGTGGACGTGCTGATTCACGGCATGCGGCGCAAACTCGATAACGAAGTGATTCGCAACGTGCGCGGTCTGGGCTGGCGGGTGCCGGCAATATGAGATCTTTTACGTTTATGCGGTCGCTGCGCAACAAACTGCTGGCCACGCTGGTGCTGCTGCATCTGGCGATGATCGGCGGTGTCACCTGGTATTTCTACCACTGCTATGGCGACATGATGGGCACCATGAAGGACGACCAGCTCGCCAAAATTGCCGATGCCTGGTCAAGCAGCCAGCGCATGCCGGCACTGATGCCGATGGTGATGCAGCAGGAGAAGCTCAAAAGTACCTATATCGTTCAGCTCTGGGACACCAATAATCACCTGCGCGCCAGTTCCTGGCCGGCGCTGCACGCGCCCCTGCAGAGCAAAAAAGGCTGGTCGGATTTAAAAGTTGGCGACTGCGGCGATGACTGCCAGTGGCGCGTTTACACCCGACCCGGCGAGCTGGGCAGCGAGATCGGCAATATTCAGGTGCTGCACAACGTCGGCTACATGAAGAGCCTGATGGTGAAACGCGTACTCTCCGCCATCATTCCGCTCATCCTGATGATGCCGCTGTCGCTGCTGGTGATCTGGCTGGTGGTGCGGGCCATTACGCGCGATCTGCGCGTAGCCTCGCGCCAGATTGCGGCGCAGGAAACCCTGCATCCGCACAGCGTGTCGCCGGACGGTCTGCCGGACGAAGTGCTGCCGCTGGTCGATGCTTATAACTCGCTACTGGATAAACTACGCGCGGCCTGGTCGTCACAGCGCCAGTTCCTTGAGGATGCCGCGCATGAACTGCGCACGCCGGTCACCGCCGTCACGTTACAGCTGGAGAACCTGCGTCAGCACATCCTGCCGGGCGAAGCCAGCCGCCAGTTTGATCAGCTGGAAGCGGGCGTCACGCGCACGCGCCATCTGGTCACGCAATTGCTGAACATCTCGCGCCAGGAGGATCAGTCCGTTGTCGCCAGCGTCGAGACCATTGAGCTTGATGACCTGCTGAAGGAGAGCATTGAGCAGCTGATGGTGGTGGCGGACAAGCGCGGCATTGATATCGGCTTCAACGGCACGGCGCATTATCGTCTGCACGCCAGCCGCTCCGATCTGCGCAGCCTGTTCGATAACCTGATCGGCAACGCCATGCTGCACACGCCGGAGGGCAGCCTGGTGGATGTGCTACTGCATCGCGTCGGTCATCATACGGTGGTGGATATTGTCGATAACGGCCCCGGCATGCCGGAGTCGTTTATTGAGCGCGCCTTCGATCGCTTTACCCGCTCGCCGGATGTCCAGGCGCAGGGCAGCGGCTTAGGATTGTCGATCGTGCGCAGCGTGGCGCAGAAGCATCAGATGCAGGTGGCGCTATCGAATTGCCTTAACCCGCAGGGTGAAGTGTGTGGCCTGCAGGTGCGCGTAACCCTTCCCTGACGTCTTTCCTCTCCGGCGCGATAATCAGCGCCGGCTATTTTCTTCTCCTGCCAGTTCTCTGCGTATCCCGACAACGTAAACGGTTGCGGGGTTCCGTTCGTTACACGGCCTTTATGTGATCTAGTTCACATATTTACTGAATCGAAATGCAACACTTTTTGACAAACGTGATCAAAATCTATTTTCTATCGCTCTGTTACAGGCACATTACGCGGGCCTGAAAATCCGGCGCGTCAGACCGGCGACAACAGCACACTGCCCATCCCCTGGGATCGATTTCACCCGATCGCAGCATTTGCGCGGCGATCACGAGCAAGTGGTTAAAAAATAATGAAATTTAAAACGTTGATAGCAGGGGCCTTACTGGCCAGTAGCTGGACCGGCGCCGCACAGGCGGCGGAAAGCGATCCGCAGTACCTTTCTGACTGGTGGCATCAGAGCGTGAACGTGGTAGGCAGTTATCACACCCGCTTCGGACCCCAGTTCAACAATGATGTGTATCTCGAATACGAAGCCTTTACTAAAAAGGACTGGTTTGATTTCTACGGCTACCTTGACCTGACCAACTTCTTTGGCGTGGGTAACAGCAATGCCAACGGTATTTTTGACCACGGTTCGCCGATGTTCATGGAAATTGAGCCACGCTTCTCTATCGATAAGCTGACCGGCACCAGCCTGGCGTTCGGACCGTTCAAAGAGTGGTACTTCGCTAACAACTACATCTACGACATGGGTCGCAACAGCGACAGCCGTCAGAACACCTGGTACATGGGTCTAGGTACTGACATCGATACCCATAGCGATATCGGCCTGTCACTGAACGTGTACGCGAAATACCAGTGGGAAAACTACGGCGCGGCGAACGAAAATAGCTGGGATGGTTATCGCTTCAAGATGAAATACTTTGTACCGATTACCGACCTGTGGGGAGGCAAGCTGAGCTATATCGGCTTCACCAACTTTGACTGGGGCTCCGATCTGCGTGACAAGTCTGACCGCTCGCGCACCAGCAACTCAATTGCCTCCAGCCACATTCTGTCGCTGAACTACGATCACTGGCATGTCTCTACCGTGGCGCGTTACTTCCACAACGGCGGCCAGTGGGCTGATGGCCAGGAGCTGAACTTCGGCAACGGTCCGTTTGAAGTGAAATCAACCGGCTGGGGTTACTACCTGGTGGTGGGTTACAACTTCTAAACCGCTTCCGGCGTGGCCGCTCACCATCGCGGCCACGCCAGTCTGTTACGCCTGTGGCTTCACCACGTTGATGCGCCATGGGATGCCAAACTTATCGATAAACATCCCGAAGCCGTTCGACCAGAAGGTTTTCTGCCATTCAGTGGTCACTTTGCCGCCCGCCGAGAGCTTATCAAACCAGGCTTTACCCTCCGCTTCATCTGGCGTGGCCAGGCTCACCGCATAACCGGCATGTTCAGACGCCGGTGGCTGGGCAGTATTGCCGTCACTCAGCATCAATTCGCCCTGACCGATACGCAGATGCGCATGCATGATCTTTTCTGGCGGCTGTGGTGACGCCGACCGATCGCCCACCTGTTCGCCCTGCTCCGGCATATCGCCAAACGTCATTTTTTGCAGAATTTCGCCGCCGGTGGCCTCCAGATAGAAGGCAATCGCTTCTTCACAGCGGCCGTAGAGAAATAAATAAGGACTCACCTGCATCGTAACCTCCGTTGAGAGTGCGTTAACGCGTGTCGTACACCTAAAGTGTAGACGATGCCGTTTTTCGCCCGTCACGGCTGGCAGTAGCGGCGGAACAGCTGCGCCATGTAAGCGCTCATCGGCGTCAGCGCGGTGTCTTTACGCTGAATCAGGTAGAAGGTGGCTTTCGGCAGCGGATCGTCGAGATCCAGCGCGATCAGCTGCCCGCCGTGCGTAGGGTCTTCAATCACGTCGCGCGAAATGATGCTGACAAAATCACTCTTCGCCACCAGGCTGGTGCAGGCCATAAAGGTCTCGCAGGTCACCGCGATTTTGGGTGCCATGCCGCGCTCACCGAACAGGTCATGCAGCAGTCGGTAATAACTGCCCTGCGGCGTCGGCATGGTCCAGTCGCAATGTTGCAACTCGGCCAGCGAGCGCGCATGCGCCATCGGATGCCCTTTACGCATCACCACCTGATACTCGCGCTGCATCAGCCGCTCGAAAATCAGCTCCTGATCGAAGTGATGCCGGTCGTAGGTATTGATGGTGAAATCCAGCGCGCCCTGCCGCAGTTCATGCACCATCGACACCAGCTGGCCCTCCACGATACGCACTTTCACCAGTGGATACTCACGATGAAACTGGGTTATCACCTGCGGCATCACGGTACGCGCAATGCTGCCGCCCACCCCAATATTGACCTTGCCACCGGCCAGACCGAGCCGCTGCTGGATATCCTCCTGCGCCACGCGCAGTTCCTCCAGCACCAGACAGGCATGACGAAAAAAGGTTTCACCGACATCGGTCAGCATCACGCCCTGCTGGCGACGCTCGAACAGGCGCGCGCCGAGCGCCAGCTCCAGTTCCTGAATCGCTTTGGTTAACGCCGGCTGTGACAGGCCCGACAGCCGGCTGGCGGCGCGAATACTGCCCTGGCGCGCCACGTCAACAAAGGCGCGCAGCTGATGAAGTTTGAGATTGGCCGCCATGATCAGGTGATAACCGTTGTCTATCGGTCACAAGATATTCGCATCTTATGCGCCCTAATACCATTGTGTAGATTCGGTTGAATGCATAAAAAACCAACACTAAGGAACAGCCGATGAACACCCTTTCCGACCTCGTCAACGCGCGGATACCGCAGATGCAGACATGGCGCCGCGACCTGCACCAGTATGCTGAATCCGGCTGGCTGGAGTTCCGCACCGCCACGCTGGTGGCGGAAGAGCTGCATCGTCTTGGTTATCAGCTGCAGCTGGGCCGTGAGGTGATTGATGCCGATGCGCGCATGGGTCTGCCGTCTGCTGAAGTGCTGGCGCAGCAGGAAGCGCGGGCGCTGCAGCAGGGCGCGCTGCCACAGTGGCTGCCCCACTTCTCCGGCGGTTTCTGCGGCGTGGTGGCAACGCTGGACACCGGCCGTCCCGGTCCGGTGATGGGCTTTCGTGTTGATATGGACGCGCTCGACCAGACGGAAAGCGCCGCCGCCGATCACCTGCCGACGCGCGAAGGCTTCGCCTCGTGCAATCCCGGCATGATGCACGCCTGCGGCCACGATATCCACACGGCTACGCTGCTCGGCGTTGCGGCGATCCTCGCGGACCTGCGCAGCCAGCTGCGCGGCACGGTGCGGCTGATTTTTCAGCCGGCCGAAGAGACGCCAGAGAGCGGCGCGCAAGCCATGATTGCTGCCGGCGCAGCGGACGACATTGATGTGGCGATCACGCTACACAATAAACCAGAGCTGGCCGCAGGAGAAATCGCCCTGACGCGCGGTGCCAGCACCGCCTCCAGCGATGAATTCGACGTAGTGATTCACGGCAAATCCACCCACGCGGCCCGGCCGCACATGGGTACCGATCCGATCATTGCCGCCGCCAGCCTGGTAACGCAGTTGCAGACCATTGTGTCGCGCGAGCTCGATCCGGCGAACTCTGCTGTGCTGACGATTGGCCATATCCACGGCGGCACCACCCATAACATCATCTCCGACAGCTGCCTGATTCAGGGCACCATCCGCGCTAAATCACCGCAGGCGCGCGCTCACATGGAAGACGCTTTCCGCCGCATCTGTGCCGGTGTCGCGCTGTCGCTCAATACGCGGATTGAGGTCAATTATCAGCGAGGCGTACCGCCGCTGATGAATGATGATGCGCTGATTGATGCACTGGAGCCGATCCTCTCGCACCAGTTCGGCAAGCCGGTGGTGGCAAAACCCAGCAGCAGCTTTGGCGCGGAAGATTTCTCGCTGTTTACTGAGCGTGTGCCGGGCTGTCAAATCCATATCGGCTCTGGCGCGCCGGGGCGCGACGACCATCTGCACAACTCCGACTATCAGCCGGACGAACGCAGCATTCACGCTGGCACACAGGCTCTGGCCCGTATAGCGATCGACTTACTCTCCTGATAATAATGAGGTTTTATGATGATGCGTAAAGGGCTGTTCTCCGCCTCCGCGGGCATGTTGCTGCTGGCTGCTGCCGCTGTGATTCAGGCCAAAGATTTTGGCACGTTAAAATTCGCCACCGAAGCGGCCTATCCGCCGTTTAACCAGTCCACGCCGAGCGGCAAAATTGTCGGCTACGAGCCCGATATGGTGGCCGAACTGGCGAAACGCGCGGGATTCAAATATGAAATCGTCGCACAGAAGTGGTCCGGACTGATCCCCGGCCTCGCTGATGGCAAATATGATGCAGTGGTCGATGCCGTCACCGTGACGCCAAAACGTCAAGAAGTGGTGGATTTTACCCATCAGTACACCGTGAGCGTATCGGGCTTCGTCACGCTGAAGGGTAGCGCAGTGGATACCCTGCCGGGCAACGGTGAAGTGGTACAGGCGACCGATGAAGCCGGTATGAACAAAGCCATCGACGCGCTGAAGGCGAAGTTCAAAGGCAAAACCATTGCGGTGCAGGTCGCTACCATTCAGGCCGATTTCCTCAACAAATACCTCGGTGACGTCGCGACTATCCGTACCTATCAGGCCGGCCCGGAAACCTTCGCCGATCTGCTCAATGGCCGGGTTGATGCGGTCATGGCATCGCGCACCAACCTCAATGCTTATGTGAAAAAACACGCGGATACGGTAAACAGCACCGGTTACGGCTTTGTGGGTGGTGTGCTGGGCCAGGGCTCGGCGATTGCCATTCGTAAAAACAATCCGGAGCTGAAAGCCGCGCTGGATCAGGCGCTGGTGTCGATGATCAAAGACGGCACGCTGAAGCAACTGTCTGAGAAATGGTTCGGCGAGAACGTCGCGCCTGCGGAATAATGCTGAGCGCTTATGACTATTGACTGGCAACTGTTAGGTTTTGGTGACGAAGGCTGGGGCGGCGTGCTGCTGGACGCCGCCACCGTCACGGTAACGGTCTCGCTGTGTGCGTGGCTGCTGGGCGCGGTGCTCGGCAGCCTGCTGTGCTGGATGCAGATTGGTGGCGGCCGCTGGCAGCAGCGTGTTGCCAGCGGCTACATCACGCTGTTTCGCGGCGTGCCGGAGCTGCTGGTGATCTACCTGTTCTACTTTGGCGGCCGACAGGTGGTCGGGTTTATCGGTGAAGCTATCGGCCTGCAGGGACCGTTTGACGTTAACGGCTTCGTTGCCGGCGCGATCGCTATCGGGCTGATTTCCGGCGCTTATCAGAGCAGTGTATTTCGCGGCGCGTTTTACGCGATTCCCGCCGGCACGCTGGAAGCTGCTACGGTCACCGGTATGGGGCGTTTTATGCTGTTCCGCCGCATGATTGTGCCACAGGCGCTGCGCACCGCGCTGCCGGGCATGGGTAATCAGTGGCAATCGGTGATTAAGGAGTCGGCGCTGGTATCGGTGACCGGGCTGGTGGAAACCATGAACCAGATTTCCACCGCGTCGAATTCCACTCAAATGCCGTTTTTCTTCTACAGCGTAGGCGCGGTGATTTACCTGATTATCACCACCTGTTCAGATTTCTTCTTCCGCTATGTGGAAAAAGTGGCCATGCGCGGGCAACAACGCGCGCGGTTGTAAGGAGCCACGATGGATTTCACCTTTTTACAGCACACGCTGGCGGCGCTGCTGCGCGGACTGCCGCTGACGCTCAACCTGGCGGTATTATCCCTGCTGGGCGGCGGGATACTGGCGCTGCTGCTGAATTTGCTGCGTCAGCATCGCCTTGGCAGCTACGTGACGCGTTTTTATGTCTGGCTGTTCCGCGGTACGCCGCTGCTGATTCAAATCTTCATGATTTACTATGGCCTCGGCAGCCTGCCGGCGGTGCGCGAAAGCGTGCTGTGGCCGCTGCTGCGTGAGCCCTACTGGTGCGGGTTAATTGCGCTGATTCTCAACGACGCGGCTTACACCGCCGAGATCCTGCGCGGCGGACTGAATGCGGTTAGCGTGCAGTCACTGGAAGCGGCGAAAGTGTGCGGCATGTCGCGCTTCACTACGCTGCGACGCATCACGCTGCCGCTGGCGGTGCGACAGGCGCTGCCGGCCTACAGCAATGAGATCATCTCGATGATCAAATCCACATCGCTGGTGAGCACCATCAGCCTGATGGAGATGACCGGCATCGCCGACTCCATCGTGTCAGAAACCTTCCGCGCGCTGGAGGTGTTTATCAGCGCGGCGATTATCTATCTGCTGCTGACCGTGCTGGTGAGCAAAGCGGTGGCGCTGCTGGAGCGCCGTTTGTCCCCTTATCACGCTGGAGCACGTTAATGAATAAACCCACTATTGCCCTGAGCCATCTCAGAAAAAGTTATAGCGGGCATGAAGTGCTGCATGACATCAGCCTGACGGCGCAGGATGGCGACGTCATTTCGCTGATCGGCGCCAGTGGTTCCGGTAAAAGTACGCTGCTGCGCTGCATCCCGTTTCTTGAAGTGCCACAGGCCGGTGAGATTGCCGTGGGCGATGAAGTGGTCACCCTCGATAACGCGGACGAAAAGCTGAGCCGTGAACAGCGCCGCCGCATTAAGCTGATGCGCATGCAACTCGGCTTTGTGTTTCAGGGCTTCAATCTGTGGCCGCACAAAACCGTGCTGCAGAACATCATTGAGGCGCCGATCCATGTGCAAAAGCGCAGTCATCAGGAGGCCGTTGCCGAGGCCGAAGCGCTGCTGCAAAAAGTCGGGTTATACGAAAAGCGCAACGCATGGCCGTCACAGCTTTCCGGTGGACAGCAGCAGCGCGTGGCGATTGCCCGGGCGCTGGCGCAGCAGCCGAAAGCGATACTGTTTGATGAACCCACTTCCGCGCTCGACCCGGAGCTGGTGGGCGAAGTGCTGCGCGTCATCCGCAGCCTGGCGGAAGAGGGGCGCACCATGATTATCGTCACCCATGAAATGGGGTTTGCGCGCGATGTATCCAACAAAGCGGTGTTTCTGCATCAGGGCAAAATCGAAGAGTCCGGATCGCCGCAGCAGGTGTTCAGTGAACCGATCTCGGCGCGCTGTCGCGCTTTTGTCAGCAGCCACCTGCAGCGCAACAGCTAACCAGATTTGTGCCAATGGTGTTCTAAGCCAAATTATGGAAAAATCGCCCTCCCTCAACGGAGGGCTTTTTTATCGGCGCAGGGAAGGTGCACGTCGTCGCGCACTTCACGTCCATCGATAACCAGCTACCGTCAGGTCTGGCTGCTGTTGCGTTACCGCGCGACAGAGAGGGCCGAAATTTTCCTCATTTTTCTACAGGCGGAGTACGTAATGGGCGCGAAGGTGTGGTTAGTGGATGATGATGTATCCGTGCGTGAGTCGCTGGGATTTCTGCTGCGAACCGTGGACTACGAGGTCGCCGACTTTGCCGACCTGGCATCGTTCGAAACCGCCGCCGCCGGTCAGCAAGCCGTATGCGGCTGTCTGCTGCTTGATGTGCGACAGCCAGAGAGTAGCGGCCTGAGCTGGCTGGCCCGGCAGGGTGCACGCCATCCGCTGCTGCCGGTGATCATCATGACCGGGCATGACACGCTGGAGGCCTGCCGGCGCTTGTTTGCTCAGGGCGCCTTTGCCTTTTTCACCCGGCCGCTGGAGATTGAATCGCTGCTGGAGACGGTCCGGCTGGCGATGCGTGAGAGTGAGCAGCGCGCCAGCCTCTAATGATGCCGCGCCGTGTTGCCGGAAAGCGCGCGCCGGTAAGCCAGCGCGCACAGCAGCGGCACCGGCAGGGTAAACAGCAGTAACAGCCACAACAGCACATACACCGCATCCACGCCGTCGTTTTGCAGATTGTTGTACAACTGCGCCGGCATTCCGTGGGGAAACCAGGCGAAAATCATCACAATGCCGAATTCGCCCATCGCCCGCACCCACGCCAGTGCCGTAGCCGACGCCAGGCCCGGTGCGGCCAGGGGCAGCGCCAGCCGCCAGAAGCGCGGCCACGGTGTGGCACCCAGCGTCCGGCCCGCTTCAAGGATCTCCTGCGGCACCGCGATAAACGCCGAGCGTGCGCTGGTGACAAAGTAGGGCAGCGCGCCATACCACTGCGCCAGAATAAAGGCGGCGGGATTGTTCACCAGCGTCCAGCCCAGCTTGCTCAGCAGCTGGCCGGGCAAACTGTACGGACCGTACGCGCTGACCAGCAGGATTCCCATCGCCAGCGGCGGCGTTAGCAGCGGGATCATCACCAGCGTTTCCACCAGCCAGCGTATTTTTCCCCGCGCCTGCGACAGCCACCAGGCCAGCGGTAAGCCGGTCAGAAAAATCAGCACCAGCGCGATCGCTCCCAGACTGAGCGAAGTGGTAATCGCCGCGCCGTCACCCCACGCCAGCCGCAGGTGTTGCCAGTGTGTAACGCCCGTCAGGGTGATAAACGGTACGGCCAGCAGCACCAGGGCGGGCAGCGACAGCCACAGCGCGCCAGCATGGCGGATTTTCATGGCGTATAAAGCCCATCGCCCTTCGGTGCGGCATAGCCTTGCTGTTTAAACAGCGCCTGTCCTGACGGACTAAGCATGAAATCTACAAAGGCTTTGCCAGCGGCCGTACCGTGCGGCGCATTCCTGAGCACCGCCGCGTAGTAGACCAGTGGCTGGGTGTGCAGCACTTTATCTTTACCCTGGCTGTCTTTGACGCTAAAGCTGACCGTGTTGTACCACTTAGTCGCCATCGCCGGATTGCTGAGGTTGATTTCATCGGGCAGCGCGATGTAAGGCAGATGGGCAGAGATCACTTCGCTTTCATAGCCCGCAGCTGCATCCACCTGACCGCTCTCGAGCCGCGTCAGCAAGCCACCTTCCAGATGGGTTTGTGCGGGATTCTGGTAACCGCCGAGAATGTGGTCAGCGATGCCGGGCTGCCGGTAATACTTCTGCGCCAGTAGCAGGGTGAAAATGATGTTCTGGCCTTTAGGATCGTTTACCGGATCGGTCCGACCAAATTTCAGTCCCGGCGCTGCCAGCAGCTGAAGCCAGCGGCCATCATTGCCTTTGGCTGCGGCAAACTGCGGCACAAACGGCCCCTTCGGGTTATAGGCGATCACCATGCTGGTGCTGGCTACCGGTACTGCGTTGTCGATCAGTCCGGCGTCTTTCAGGATCTGCATCGGACCGGGAGTAACAGACACGAACACGTCAGCGGTGATTTTTTTGCTCGCCAGCAGGCGCGCCATGCCGTAAGCCCCCTGGCCCTGACCTTCATACTTACCGTCATGCTGTTGTGCAAATGCCGGGCCCAGTGCCTGATCCATCACTTTTCCCATCGAACCGGCATACGTCACGCGGATATCCATGGCGGCCTGCGCCGGTAAACTCAATCCGCCGGCGGCAGTCATTAACAGTAGGGTAAGCGTCTTCACGCGGAGATTCCTTATCGCTATATAAATGAGTAAATAGCGATTATCGGAATTCTCCGTTTTAGCGCAAGGTAAAATCTGTTGCGAAATCCTGCGGTCGCGCGCCAGTGCCGGGTTTTAGTGCCATTGCAACGCGCGCTGAGAGAAAAAATTCATTTACCGATCCGTGAGCTACCGCAAACACAGGCGGCCAGCCGTCTGCTGGTTAAATAAGCGGCTATAGTTATCCCAGTTAGATTATTTGCGTGCCGCTGGGCGTGCACCTTTTCCTCATTTGCCTGGAGCCCGTTACTACGTCACGAGGTTTAATGTGTTTGCCGATCTTTCCTGGAAAATTATTCATCAGGTCATCAACCAAACCATCGCTGAGATGGTGGATGAACAGCAAACGCTGGACGTGCTGAGCCTGCGCAGGCGCTTAAGGGAAATGGCGGAGAACGAAACCAACGAGGAGATGGTGCTGTGTTACTGGCAGGCCAGCAAAGTGCTGACGCGTTTGCCGCCCACCGTCACTGCCAGCCAGCTGATAGAAGAGGCGCGCCATGCGTTCCGCAGTCCGCCCAGTCACGATTCGCTTTAACGCGAAATGCTTTTCTTTCCCCGTTGCGCTTAACAGCCTCTAATTGGCTGAAATTTAATCATAATCATGCAATACGCTCTGCTAGACTTCCTGGGTTAACAACGCTGAAAACAGAGGACAGTAATGAAAATCAAAAGTTATGCCGCACACAACGCTGGTGATGCGCTGGTACCTTACGAGTACGAAACCGGTCCGCTGGCGGCGGAAGAAGTGCTGGTTGAGGTCGATTACTGCGGTGTGTGCCATTCTGATTTGTCGATGATTGATAACGAGTGGGGCATTTCCTCTTATCCGGTCATTGCCGGTCACGAAGTGATTGGTCGCATCAGCGCACTCGGCGATGCGGCGCAGGACAAAGGGTTGAAGGTCGGCCAGCGCGTGGGTATCGGCTGGACTGCGAAAAGCTGCCAGCACTGTGATGCCTGCATCAACGGCGAGCAGGTCAACTGTGAGAACGGTTCAGTGCCAACCATCATGAACAAAGGCGGTTTCGCCAGCCATCTGCGCGCCGACTGGCAGTGGGTGATTCCGCTGCCGGAATCCATGGACATTACCTCTGCCGGTCCGCTGCTGTGCGGCGGGATTACCGTGTTTAAACCGCTGCTGATGCACCATGTAACGGCTACCAGCCGCGTCGGCGTAATCGGTATTGGCGGCCTCGGCCATATGGCGATCAAACTGCTGCGCGCCATGGGTGCTGAAGTTACGGCGTTCAGTTCGAATGCCAGCAAAACCGAATCCATCAAAGCCATGGGCGCCGATCGTGTGGTCAACAGCCGCGATCCGCAGGCGCTGAACGCGCTGGCCGGGCAGTTTGATTTGATTATCAGCACCGTAGCTGTCGATCTGGACTGGCAGCCGTACTTCCAGGCGCTGGCTCCGCACGGTAAGTTCCACACCGTGGGCGCGGTGATGAAGCCATTTGAAGTGCCAGCGTTCAGTCTGATTCTGGGCGATCGCGCGGTAACGGGTTCTTCTACCGGTTCACCGGGCCAGCTGCGTAAGCTGATGCGTCTGGCGTCACGCGCCGATGTGGCACCGCAGGTGGAAGAGTTCCCGATGTCAAAAATCAATGAAGCGCTGGATCACGTACGCGCCGGTAAAGCTAATTACCGCGTGGTGCTAAAGGCCGATTTCTGAGTCGGAATCTGAGGCGGATAACACGCTGACATTTGTCAGACAAAACGGCGGATGGGGGATCATCCGCCGTTTTTTACGTCTTATCCCTGCGAATCATCCTTTTCGCCGAGGAAGAAATACCACAGCGGAATCGACATCAGCGCGGTGAACACCGTGGTGTAAAGCGCGATCATAAAGCCTTGCGTCAGATACATGGTCAGCGTCCAGTGGCTGAACGGGATGCCGTATTGATCGATCACGCCGCCGATAATCGCATTGCTCATCACCGTACCGACGATCAACGCCAGAATAAACAGCCCACGCAGGTAGTAACGCATCTCCTTGCGTTTCACCGTGAAGCGCGCCCGCACGATACCGAGCGGCGACTGCTGCGCGGCGAGAATTTCCGCTTCGCTCATCGGCGCACGCTGTTGTCTGCGCCAGCGCAGTACGTCCACCAGCATGAAGGCCAGCAGGCTGACGCCCATCACCGGCAGGGCATAACCGAGCGCCAGCGCCAGCATCAGGCAGACCCCTTTGGCATAGTGCGGCAGCGCCAGCCAGCTTGCGCTCAGGGTTTGCGCCGGGCTGGCCTGATCCAGAGCCGGGCGGCGCAGCCACCACATGCGATAACCCAGCACAATCATGCTGCACAAACCCAGGCCAAACAGCGCCAGCAACAGCTGATTAGGCCAGCCAAACAGCACGCCCATGTGCGCATCGACGCCCCAGCGCGTCAGTTTTGCCACCAGCGGGAAGCGATCAAACCAGACGTGATCGACAATCGCGAAACTGTGCGGATTTACGGACACCGCATCAACTTGCGTGGGCCAGCTGCGATCAATCTCACTCACCGTCCAGGCTTTGCCCTCGCTTTTCGGCTGGCGCAGCTCCACTTTAGCCGCGCGGATGCCATCCTGACGCGCCGCCGCCAGCACGCGATCCCAGTCAGCGTCGGCGGCATTTGCCGGCAGTGACTTCGCCGGCTGCGCCGCCGGTTTCGCCATCGACGACATCGGCATGCTGGTCATGTCCATGTCCGGCATACTGCGGTGATCGGCGTGAGGATCCGCCGGCGCGGCGGGCGCATCACCGCTGAGCGCCGTATTCACCTGTGGCGTCAGCCAGTTAAGCTCGGTGCGCATCTTATCGATATTGCCACCTGCCCATTGTGACCAGGTGAGGCCGGTAACGGAGAAGAACAGCAGCCCGAGCAGCAGCGTCAGCCCCAGCGTGATGTGCCAGTGCCGGGTGAGGGTAAACCCCTTTCGCACGGTTTTCAGCCGGCGTTTTGGTCGCGTGCCCAGCCACAGCAGCACGCCGCCCAGCGCGGCCACCCACAGCCAGCTCGCTGCCAGTTCGCTGTAGTTGCGACCAAAGTCACCGAGTAACAGGCTGCTGTGCAGCAGATCGAGCGTGGTGCGCAGCGGCAACACGCCACTGGTGCCGTATACCGTCATGTCGCCGGTTACTTTGAGGCTGTAGGGATCGATAAACACCGCGCGCGACTGCGACGGACCGAGTGTGGCATCGCTGAACTGTACGCGCGTGGTATCGCGCGCGGCGGGCGCAGGTCGAACCGCATAAATGTGCTGATTTTCGCCCGCATAGGCGCGTGCCGCGGCGATCTGCGCCGAGAGCGGTTGCGCATTGCCCTGCGGCTGCGCGGTGAGCGCATCAGCGTAGATCAGATTTTCCAGCTGCGGCGTCAGCACATACAGCGTGCCGCTGAGTGCCGCCACGAAGATGAACGGCGCGACAAACAGGCCAATGTAAAAATGTAAGCGGCGTAGCAGATTAAGCACCGCGCCGCGCGGTGCTGCAGAGTGAACAGCAGACAAAGCCGTCTTCCTTCCGATAAGAGAATGTCAGGGCACAGCGCAGGCGTTGTACCGATTAATGAAATTCAGCAGGAAAGAAAAACCGGTGGCGCGCGCGGACGATGGGTACCGCTAAAGCGGCGCGGCCGGGGTGCCACCAGCGGCGGCAGCGGTGGGGCGCGCGAGATCACCAGCATCAGCCAGATGAACGGGATAAACACCCACATCATCAGCGGAACATGCACCAGCAAATCACAATAGCCGCAGGCAAATTCGCCGTCGTCCATGTTGTGATGCATCATGCCCGGCATCGCCATCTCCATCGCCATATCGTGATGGTGCATTGGCATGGCAGATGAAGGGCTGTGCGACGCCACGGGGTCAATGCGCGTTTGCCGCTCCAGCAGCGTTTTCGACACAATCGGCGCGACGAACAGCAGCAGCACCGCCACAATGGCGACGCAGGCGGTCAGGCGCTGGCGAAAGTGATAGGAAAACGTCATGGCAAATACTGAGTGCTTCAACAAATGAGGCCGAAGTGTAACGCGATTGCCGCACAAGGGTTAATAAAAGTGAGGCTGGTAGCGACAAAATTCGCACCTTTTGAAAAGGGTCACTTAACGTGGTGTGTTTGTTAACTTAATTGCAACCTGATGAGTACATTAGAGAAACACTATTTCTCATTGCTGAAGGATGAGTGGAGTCTGATGGCAAGAACTGTCATTGCTCAGAATTTGTGGTCGCCATTAATGGCGACCCTACAAGGTATTTGCACTATTTGCACAGGGTGCGCATTGATCCGCACCGATATAAACAGGTCACTTGCAACTTTATTGCACGCCATCGATCGCAATCAGCAAGGAATTACACGATTTTCGTAGGGTGCGCATTTATGCGCACCGATATAAACGGGCGGCTCATTGTTTAACTCTTTTCATTTACAGGGAAGACTCTCAGTATGAGCCGGGGCTTAAAATATCGATCGCCCCAGCCGCTCCGTGAGTTTCTCCAGCATGGCGGTGCCGGCCAGCGAGTTACCGGAATGATCCAGCGCCGGTGACCAGACGGCAATACTCATCTCACCGGGAATCACTGCGACAATCCCGCCGCCGACGCCGGATTTAGCCGGCATGCCCACGCGCCAGGCAAACTCTCCGGCGCCGTCGTACATGCCGCTGGTCATCATCAGTGCGTTCACCTGCCGCGCCTGGCGTGCAGAGATCACCGCCCACTCATCATCCAGCGTGCGACCGTGATTGGCGAGATAGAGAAACGTGCGCGCCAGTTCGCTGCAGCTCATCGCCAGCGAGCAGTAGTGAAAGTAGGTTTCCATTACTTTACTGACGTCATTATGAAAGTTGCCAAACGACTTCATCAGCCAGGCAATGGCGGCGTTACGCGCCGAGTGCTCATATTCAGAGCGCGCGACCACACGGTCATACTGAATGTCCGGCTGCTGTGCCAGACGACGCACAAACTCCAGCATGCGCTGGCGTGGCGCGGTGAGCCGGCCTTCCAGCAAATCGCACATTACCAGCGCGCCGGCGTTAATGAATGGATTGCGCGGCTTTCCCTGTTCCAGTTCAAGCTGCACCAGTGAATTGAATGCCTGGCCGGATGGCTCTTTGCCTACGCGCTGCCAGATCTCGGCGTCCTCGTACAGCGTCAGCGCGACGGTGAGCGACAGGACTTTGGAAATGGACTGGATTGAAAAGCGCGTGCCCGCATCGCCGGCCTGGTAGCTGCGACCATCGGCAGTGGCAATGGCGATGCCCAGTTGATCGGCATCCACGCCGGCCAGCGCCGGGATGTAATCTGCCACTTTGCCCTGACGGGTGAGGGGGCGTACGTCCGTGACAATCTCTTCAAGCAATGCATTACTGAGTTCCGACACCTTGTGGCTCCGGGGTGACTAATCCTGGCGCGATCATGGTGATTTGCCGTCGGCGCGTCAATCCACCGCGCAAAATTCTGTGAGCATGCTGCAGCAAGCCTGCACCGCGTAGCGGATTTTCTGCCCGGTTTGTTGCGCCCGATCGCAACCCAGCCTGGCGCCTACGCCACATCGCGCGACCTGAGGTAAAATTATGTTGCGAATGATTGAGTTACCGATCAGGCAATTTTGGTTATGCTAAGCCCAAACTCTTTCCGGCGCTGCCAATGCGCTCAACTGTTGTAATTGAGGATGACGATGTCTGCCTTACCTGATGCCACCGAGCCTGCCAACGCGATGCGCGCCGGGCGCTTTATGCTGCTGCAAAAACTGCTGCGACGCGATAAAACCCCGCTGGCATTGCTGCTGCTGGCCGCGCTGGTCGGTATCCTTACCGGGCTGGTGGGTGTGGCTTTCGATCGCGCGGTCAATTTTATTCTCCACCTGCGGATCGGCTGGCTGACAGAGCGAGCGGATAACCTGGCCATGGCGTTGCTGAGCGCGTTTTTTATTTCGGCGCTGCTGGGCGGCATCGGCTATTTTCTGGTGCGCCGCTTCGCGCCAGAGGCGGGAGGCTCGGGTATTCCGGAAATCGAGGGCGCGCTGGAAGAGCTGCGCCCGGTGCGTTGGTGGCGCGTGCTGCCGGTTAAATTTATCGGCGGCATGGGCGCGCTGGGCTCTGGCATGGTGCTGGGACGCGAAGGACCCACGGTGCAGATTGGCGGCAACATCGGTGGTATGTGCCTCGATCTGTTTCGCGTGCGCGATTCTGAATCACGCCATACGCTGCTGGCGACCGGTGCCGCGGCGGGGCTTTCGGCGGCGTTCAACGCGCCGCTGGCCGGCATTTTGTTCATTATCGAAGAGATGCGCCCGCAGTTTCGCTATAGCCTGATATCGATAAAAGCGGTGTTTGTTGGCGTGATCATGTCGAGCATTGTCTTTCGCGTGCTCAACGGTAATGAAGCCATCATTAATATCGGTCAGCTGCGTGACGCGCCCACTGAGACACTGTGGCTCTATCTGGTACTGGGTGTGCTGTTTGGCGGCTGCGGCGTGGCGTTCAACCGGCTGATATTTCTCGCACAGGACCAGTTTCAGCGCCTGCATCTCGGACGTACCGGGCGCTGGGTGCTGTTCGGTAGCCTGCTGGCCGGACTGTGCGGCGTGCTGGGTTTACTGCTGCCGCAGGCGGTGAGCGGCGGAACGACGCTGATTCCGGAGTTCGCTACCGGGCACTATGGCGCGCTGGCGCTGTTTGCTCTCTTCGCGCTGCGTACGCTGGTCACCATTTGCTGCTTCTCTTCAGGCGCGCCGGGCGGCATTTTTGCGCCCATGCTGACGCTGGGCACGCTGCTGGGCACCTGCTTTGGTCAGCTGAGCGCCGACTGGTTCCCGCATTATCAGCTGGAAGCCGCCACCTTTGCCGTCGCGGGGATGGGCGCGCTGTTCGCCGCCTCGGTGCGCGCACCGCTTACCGGCATCGTGCTGGTGCTGGAGATGACCAATAACTATCAACTGATTCTGCCGATGATCATCACCTGCCTGGGCGCAACGCTGGCGGCGCAGTTCTTTGGTGGCAAACCGCTTTATTCCTCAATCCTGGCGCGCACCCTGGCCAAAGCACAGCTCACTAACCGCGCCAGCGCCCGGACGGAATAGGGATTATCCCGGCTTATCGAAGCGCGACTCAAGCC
This sequence comes from Pantoea sp. R102, assembly GCF_004916815.1. Taxonomy (NCBI): domain Bacteria; kingdom Pseudomonadati; phylum Pseudomonadota; class Gammaproteobacteria; order Enterobacterales; family Erwiniaceae; genus Pantoea; species Pantoea sp. R102. The sequence goes on along the minus strand of NZ_SDFT01000017.1, from coordinate 252 downwards.
GGGTGGAAAGATATCACCTCACGCCCGGCTTTTAACCCATCTGATGCGCTGGCTGAGGCTCCAGAGCATCAGTGCGGCGAGGGCGATGCTGCCGAGCACGGCGAAAGCGACCTGATAAGACCAGGCGGCGGCGATGCTGCCGGTCAGTGCCGGACTGCATGCCGCGCCCACGCCCTGCATCAGCATGACGAAACTCTGGCCGGCATTGGTGTGTCCGCTGCCGTCAAGCACGCTGACGATGTAGCCCGGTAC
>NZ_SDFT01000179.1:0-8855 GCF_004916815.1 Pantoea sp. R102 | reverse complement strand
GACAGCACGCGCGTCGACAACAGCCGCGCGCTGCTGCGTCACGCGTTCGATCGCGGTATTACCCATTTTGATCTGGCCAATAACTACGGGCCGCCGCCCGGTTCTGCGGAGAGCAACTTTGGCCGCATTCTGCGCGAAGATTTTCACGGCCTGCGCGACGAGCTGGTGATCTCCACCAAAGCGGGTTACACCATGTGGGACGGTCCGTACGGCGACTGGGGCTCACGCAAGTACCTGATTTCCAGCCTCGATCAAAGCCTGAAGCGCATGGGGCTGGAGTACGTGGATATCTTTTATCACCATCGCCCGGATCCGGAAACGCCGCTGGAAGAGACGATGCGCGCGCTCGATCAGGTGGTGCGTCAGGGTAAAGCGCTGTACGCGGCGATTTCGAACTACCCGGCGGATAAAGCCGCCGCCGCTATCGCCATGCTGCGCGATCTCGGCACCCCCTGCCTGATCCACCAGCCGCGCTATTCGATGTTCGAACGCACGCCGGAACAGGGTCTGCTCGACGTGCTGGGTGACAATGGCGTCGGCTGTATTGCTTTCTCGCCGCTGGCCGGTGGCGTGCTGACCGACCGCTATCTGCAGGGCATTCCGCAGGATTCGCGCATCGCCAGCGGCAGCAAATTCCTCAACGAAAACCAGCTAACGCCAGAGAAGATGGCAAAGGTGCAGCAACTGCAGGCGCTGGCACAGCAGCGCGGTCAAAAGCTGGCGCAAATGGCGCTGCGCTGGGTGCTGCGCGACACGCGCGTCACGTCAGTGCTGATCGGCGCCAGTAAAACCGCGCAGATCGATGATGCCGTCGACATGCTGAGCCAGCCTGAATTAACGGCGGACGAGATCACTGCCATTGAGCAAATTCTGGTGTAACCGTTTACCCGCCCGGACTTTTCCGGGCGCTGTCCTTAGCAGAAAACGCTGCGCAACCTTTCGCTGGCACTTTTTCAGACTAAATCTCAAGGCGTGTCTGGTCCGATATGGCACACTAGCGCCACGGTAGCCTCGATGCTATCGATGAGGAGAAAGTATGAAACGTGCAATTTTGTTTGCCGCTTTGCTGGCAACGTTATCCCCTCTGGCGCTGCACACAGCTGAAGCCAGTAGCGCTACCATCAATCTGGCCCCTGGCGTCACGCTGCATCTCGGCGATCGCGATCGTCGCGGCTACTACTGGGACGGCGGTCGCTGGCGTGAACCGCGCTGGTGGCACGATCGCTATCAGTACAACGATCATCGCTGGTGGCGTCACGAAGAGTGGAAACGCCACCGTGCCTGGGAACGTGAACGTGAGCACCGCTGGCACGAGCGCGAACGTCGCGAACACTGGCGTCACGATCACCGACACGATCGGCATGACCGCCACGACCATCATCACCATTAAAAAAAATCCCGGCGCAGACGCAGCCGGGATTTTTCTATTCAGTCATTTGCTTACCAGCCGAGCGCTTCGCCCACCAGCAGATAGATATTCAGCGCCACCACCAGCACCACAATCAGACGCCCGGCATTTTGCATCAGGCGTGAGTTCACCAGTTCATCGCCCATGATGTCACGGTTCCCGGTGAACGACAGCAGCGGAATCAGCGCCAGCGCAATACCGAAGCTCAGCAGCACCTGGCTCATCACCAGAATACGCGTCGGATCCCAGCCCGCCCAGATAACAATAAAGGACGGCAGCATGGTAATGGTACGACGGAACCACAGCGGAATGTGGAAGCGGATAAAGCCCTGCATCACCACCTGGCCGGCCAGCGTGCCCACCACAGTAGAAGAGAGGCCGGCCGCTACCAGACTCAGCCCGAACACAATCGCCGCCGCGTGACCCAGCAGTGGTTGCAGCGTCAGATAAGCCTGGTCGAGATCAACAATGCTCGTGTGACCGCTAAAGTGAAACGCGGCCGCTGCGGTGGCCATCATCGCCAGGTTAACGAAACCGGCAATGGTCATGGCGATCGCCACGTCGAGCTTGGTGGAGGAGTAGCGCTCCGCCTTGCTGCCTTTATTACCGTACTGCGTCAGCGCCGAGTGCAGATAAATGACGTGCGGCATAATGGTCGCGCCCAGCACGCCAGCCGCGAGGAACACCGCGTCCGAAGTAGGCAGGCTCGGCAGCGCCATGCCCACTACCAGATCGCTGACGCGCGGCTGCGAGAAGAACAGCTCAACGATATAAGCGGCGGCGACAAACAGCAGCAGCCCGCCAATCACCAGCTCCAGCGGCTTCTGTCCACGGTTTTGCAGCATCAGGATCAGGAACGTGGCGATACCGGTTAACACCGCGCCCTGCAGCAGCGAGATGCCGAGCAGCAGCTTAAAGCCGAGCGCAGCCCCGATGAATTCCGCCAGATCGGTGGCCATGGCGATGATCTCCGCCTGTACCCAGTAGAACCACACCGCCGGGCGCGGGAAGCGATCGCGAATATGCTCGGCGAGGTTTTTACCGGTGGCAATGCCCAGCTTGGCGGACATCAGCTGGATCAGCATCGCCATGATGTTGGCCCATACCACCACCCACAGCAGTTTGTAGCCGTACGCGGCCCCCGCCTGGATGTTGGTGGCAAAGTTGCCGGGATCGATATAACCAATGGCCGCGATGAAGGCCGGTCCCAGCAGCGCGAGCTTGATCTTTCTGGCTCCGCGAGCGGCGCGCTCGGCGGTGCGACTTTCTGACATAGTTTTGACCCTGTCCTAACGCTTGTCTGACCCATCCAGCTTACGGGGCATTCAAGGCAAGTGAAATTTGGTTATAGTTATCGCATTGATAGATGGTGCTATAAAGTATAGCCATTGCTATACCACAAGGTAAAGTTAGCGCTTGCTAAAAATTATGCAACAGGTTTCACTCTACTCCCGGGTCAAATTATAGACAATCTCTTTGTGGATATTTCTTGTGATCTATTTGTAAACAGGTTGTGAGCGGTGAGACTAATCTGAGAAATAAAGCGATACCGAATACTTATATTGTGGTTTTGATCTCGTTTTTAAGTAACGCGTTACATAGAATACGCAGCAAAATACAACCCTCCTCAAATTTGGAGCCGATATGTCCCATATTTTGCACTTCCTTTCAGCATTGGTGGTGGTAGCCGTGCTGGCGTTACTCGTCAGTCACGATCGTAAGAGTATCCGGATTCGCTATATCGTTCAGCTGCTGGTGATTGAAGTGCTGCTGGCGTGGTTCTTCCTTAACTCCGAAGCAGGCCTTGGTTTTGTTAAAGGTTTCGCCGGGCTGTTTGATCATCTGCTCAAATATGCAGCAGAAGGCACCAATTTCGTGTTCGGTAACATGAACGAGAAAGGCCTGGCCTTCTTCTTCCTCAATGTTTTGTGCCCTATCGTCTTCATCTCGGCCCTGATCGGTATTTTGCAGCATTTCCGCATCCTGCCGTGGGTGATTCGCGCTATCGGTACCGTGCTGTCGAAGATCAACGGCATGGGCAAACTGGAATCCTTTAACGCCGTCAGCTCTCTGATTCTGGGACAGTCAGAAAACTTTATCGCCTATAAGGATATCCTCGGCAAAATGTCACAGCGCCGCATGTACACCATGGCAGCCACCGCGATGTCGACGGTGTCGATGTCGATTGTGGGTGCCTACATGACGATGCTGCAGCCAAAGTACGTGGTGGCCGCGCTGGTGCTCAACATGTTCAGTACCTTTATCGTGCTGTCGCTGATTAACCCGTACCGCGTGGACAGCGAAGAAGACCTGCAGCTGCAGGATCTGCATAAAGGTCAGAGCTTCTTTGAGATGCTGGGTGAATACATTCTGGCCGGTTTCAAAGTAGCGATTATCGTTGCGGCGATGCTGATTGGCTTTATCGCGCTGATCTCCGGCCTCAACGCGCTGTTTGATACCATCTTCGGCATCAGCTTCCAGGGCGTGCTGGGCTATGTGTTCTATCCGTTTGCCTGGGTAATGGGCGTACCATCCAGCGAAGCGCTGCAGGTGGGCAGCATCATGGCGACCAAGCTGGTTTCTAACGAATTCGTTGCAATGATGGATCTGCAGAAAATCGCCGGTCAGCTGTCGCCGCATGCGGAAGGCATTCTGTCGGTGTTCCTGGTCTCCTTCGCCAACTTCTCCTCCATCGGCATTGTCGCAGGCGCGATCAAAGGTCTGCATGAAGAGCAGGGTAACGTGGTATCACGTTTCGGCCTGAAACTGCTGTACGGCTCGACGCTGGTGAGCGTGCTCTCCGCCGCCATCGCCGGTCTGGTGCTGGGCTTCTGATCTACAGGGCGGGCTGCGGCTCGCCCTTCTCTTCTTTTATATACCTAAGCGTTATATCCCGCGCCAGTCAGTCTGCCGCCGCGTCACGCCCTGCTTCACCGTTTCCCGCAAACCCTTTGCACAATATCGAATTTCCGTTGTTGCCGTCTGCGCCCGTAGCTTTTCTTTCTGACCTCACCTCAGGAGAATCGCATGAGCATTCAGTTCCTTGGTATGATTGGCCACCGGCTTGCCTCAGAAATCATTCCCGCGTCCGGCACGTTGTTCGATAAAGATTACATCGCCCGCTTTGCCCGCGCCCATGAAGCGGCCGGCTTCGACCGCATCCTTGTCGGCTACTGGTCCGATCAACCCGATGGCTTTCTGGTCACCGCTCACGCAGCGGCGCATACCCAGAAGATTAAATTCCTGCTGGCGCACCGTCCGGGGTTTGTCGCTCCCACGCTGGCGGCCCGCAAGCTGGCTTCGCTCGACCATCTCACCGACGGCCGACTGGCCGTGCACATTATCAGCGGCGGCAGCGACAGCGAACAGCGCCGCGACGGTGATTTTCTCAGCAAGGCTGAACGCTATGCCCGCACCGACGAATTTCTCAGCGTGCTGAAACAGAGCCTTGAATCGCCGCAGCCTTACGATCATCAGGGCCGGTTTTACCAGGCTGAGCAGGCTTTCTCTGCCATTAAACCGCTGCAACATAAGCTGCCGATCTATTTCGGCGGATCGTCACAGGAGGCGATTGACGTGGCGGCGCGGCATGCCGATGTCTTCGCGCTGTGGGGCGAGCCGTTAAAAGGCGCGGCCGAGACGGTACGTAACGTGCGTGCGGCGGCCGCCGCGCAGGGGCGCCAGATTGCGTTTAACATCTCCTTCCGGCCTATTCTGGGTAACACCGAAAAAGAAGCCTGGGAGCGCGCCGAACATATCCGCGCCACCGCAGAGAAGCAGTTGGCGGAGACCGGCTATACCTTTGGTTTGCCGAAGCCGCAGAGTGTCGGTGCGCAGCGTCTGCTGGCGGCGGCGCATGAGAGCGATCGCCACGATAAAGTGCTGTGGACCGGCGTGGCAAAGCTGGTGCAGGGCGGCTACAACTCCACCGCGCTGGTCGGCACGCCGGATCAGGTTTCTGAGGCGCTGCTGGATTACTATCGCCTCGGCATTCATAGCGTGCTGATCCGCGGATTTGACCCGCTGAATGACGCGGTGGAATACGGCCGTGAACTGCTGCCGCTGACGCGTGAAAAAGTGGCTGCGCTCAGCGCAATTGAAAAAAGGAGCGCCTGATGCGTCTCGCCGCTCTGTTTGCCGGTGTTGCGCTGGCCCTCGCGTCACTCCAGCCGCTACTGGCGGCCGATAAAGTCACGCTGCGCCTCGGCGATGTGAAAGGCGATCGTTTTGCCGCCCTGAAAGCCTCGGGCGAACTGAACAATCTGCCTTACGATCTTAAGCTCACCGCCTTTGACTCCGGCGCGCCGGTGCAGGAAGCGCTCAATGCCGGGGCGCTCGACGTTGGCTTTACCGGCGATTTGCCGTTTCTGTTTGTCTATGCGGCAGGCGCGCCGGTGAAAGCCGTGGGTGCCTGGCAGAATAACCCGGACAGCATCGCCCTGCTGACCCGCCCCGACGCCGGCATTCACCGGCTGCAGGATTTGAAAGGTAAGCAAATCGCGGTCAACCGCGGCGGCTGGGGACACTATCTGCTGCTGGGCCTGCTGGAGCGCGCTGGCCTGACGCCGCAGGATGTCACGCTGCGCTTCCTCGGACCGGTGGATGGCCGCGCGGCGCTGACGTCCGGTGCGGTCGCGGCCTGGGCGCCGTGGGAGCCCTATATTGCCACCTCGACCGCCATCGACGGCACGGTGCGCGTGCCGGACGGCGGCGGTAAAGGCATTATGTCTGGTTACTCCTACGCGCTGGCCCGTAATGAAGCGTTGCAGGACGCCGGCAAGCGGGAAGCGATTGCCGACCTGCTGGCGCGACTGGCGAAGGCGCAAATCTGGGCGCAACACCATCCGCAGGAATTCGCCGGCGTGCTGAGCAAAACCCTGAATATGCCCACCGCCATTACCCGCAGCTGGATTGACGATGCGCGCATCCGCCCGCTGGTGTTTGATACGCACCTGATTGCCACGCTGCAGAAATCCGCCGACTTTTTCCATCGTTATCAGGTATTGCCAAAACAGGTCGATGTCAGCCAGGCGTTTGACTTCAGTCTGTCCGCCGCCGCTAACCGCATCGCCCAGCACGCGCCGGGAGACAAATCATGAGTGATTATCAGCACCATCGCCTGCGCACCTTCGTCGCCCGGCTGGCCACCCTGCTCGACAGCCAGCCGGACGAAGCGACCATTTTGCGGCAGGGCAGCGGCTGGCTGGCCGAACTGATTCGCCACGATGACTGGCTGGATGAGGCGTTTACCCAGCCCCATCCGCAGCACTATCAGCAATATCTGCTGTATGCCGATGCGCAGCAGCGCTTTTCCGTGGTGAGTTTTGTCTGGGGGCCGGGTCAGCAGACGCCGATTCACGATCACCGCGTCTGGGGACTGATTGGCATGCTGCGCGGCGCCGAGATTTCACAATCGTGGCAGCCGGGCCCGCACGGTTTACAGGCAGAAGGTGCGCCGGTGCGGCTTGAACCCGGCAGCGTGGAGGCGGTGTCGCCGACGGTCGGTGATATCCATCGCGTCAGCAACGCCTATGACGATCGCGTCTCTGTCAGTATCCACGTGTATGGCGCAAATATCGGCGCGGTTGAGCGCGCAGTCTACACCGCCGACGGCCACGAAAAGCGCTTCATTTCCGGTTACAGCAACCGTTATCTACCTAACATTTGGGATCTCTCACATGACTAAACCGGTTTTCCCGTTTCGCCAGGCGGCGGAACTGCTGACAGCGCTGCGTCAGCAACAGGAAGTGGCGATCATTGACGTGCGTGATGAGGCGCTGTTTGCCACCGGGCACCCGCTGTTTGCCGTCAACATTCCGCTATCAAAGCTGGAGCTGGAGCTGCTGGACCGCATACCCCAACGTCACACCGCCATTACGCTGTATGACAACGGCGAAGGCCTGGCGCAGACCGCTGCTGAACGTCTCGCCGCGCTGGGTTATCAGCAGGTCACGCTACTGGCCGATGATTTAGCCGGCTGGCAGGCGGCTGGCGGCGAGCTGTTTATCGATGTCAATTCACCCAGCAAAGCGTTTGGCGAACTGGTGGAACATCATGCCCGCACGCCTTCGCTCTCCGCCGATGAAGTTCAGGCGCTGATTAGCAATGATGCCGACGTGGTGGTGCTGGATGCGCGGCGCTTCGATGAATATCACACCATGAGCATTCCGGGCGCCACCAGCGTACCGGGCGGCGAACTGGTGCTGCGCGTGCGCGATTTAGTCCCCTCACCGCGCACCACGGTGATTGTGAATTGCGCCGGACGCACGCGCAGCATTATTGGCACGCAGTCGCTGATCAATGCCGGTGTTCGTAATCCGGTATTCGCGCTGCGCAACGGCACCATTGGCTGGACGCTGGCCGGTCATGCGCTGGAGCATGGGCAGAGCCGCCGCTATGGCAACACCAGCGAAACCGCGCAACGTCAGGCCGCGAGCCAGGCCCGCGCCATTGCCGATCGCGCCGGCGTGACACGCATTTCTCTGGCGACACTGACGCGCTGGCAGCAGGAAGCGCGCACCACCTACCTGTTTGATGTGCGTGATGCCGAAGAGTACGCCGCCGGTCATCTGCCGGGCAGCCGTCACGTGGCGGGCGGCCAGCTGGTACAGGAGACCGATCACTACGCCAGCGTGCGCGGTGCGCGTATCGTGCTGGTGGATGATGACGGTGTCCGCGCCAATATGACCGGCTCCTGGCTGGCGCAGCTTGGCTGGCAGGTGGCGGTGCCTGACGCATTGCAGGCCAGCGATTTCAGCGCTGTCGGTAGCTGGCAGCCGCAGGTCGCGCCGGTTGCTGCGCCGGAATCGATCTCCCCCGCGCAGCTGGCCGAGTGGCTGGCGGCTGGCGACACGCAGGTGCTGGATTTCACCACGCTCGCCAATTACCGCAACAGCCATATTCCCGGGGCGGCCTGGCTGCTGCGTTCCACCCTGCAGCAGCAGGGCAAGGCTCTACTGCCCGATGCAGGCCGCTATGTGCTGACCTGCGGCAGCAGTCTGCTGGCCAGCTATGCCGTGGAGCAAATTGCCACGCTGACCGGCAAACCGGTGCGGGTGCTGGCGGGAGGCAATGCAGCCTGGCGTGCCGCCGGTCTGCCCACCGAACAGGGCGAGCAGCGCCTGCTCTCGCCGCCCATCGATCGTTATCGCCGCCCGTACGAAGGCACCGATATTGAACCGGACGTGATGCAGGCCTATCTCGACTGGGAATATGGTCTGGTGGCGCAACTGGATCGCGACGGTACCCACGGTTTTCGCGTGCTGCAGCTGCAGCCACAGGCCGTAACGGTTTAACACGGAAAGGCGCTGCAGGTCAGCGCCATTGCGCGCAGCCAGTCGGCGAATGCAACGTCACACTGCGCAAACGGGCAGTATTATTATCGGGTTTTAAGTACGTTTGTTCTGAACGAACAGAGAATTGGTGGAGATAAGCGGGATCGAACCGC
>NZ_SDFT01000178.1:0-15349 GCF_004916815.1 Pantoea sp. R102 | reverse complement strand
GTGACGCAGCAGAACGCCGCGCTGGTCCAGCAGATGTCAGCCGCCGCCAGTTCGCTGGAAGACCAGGCGGCACAGCTGGCGCATACCGTGGGACGTTTTCACCTCAGCTGAGGTCGGTGACCGATCGCCGGCACGCTGCGTAAATCAGGACGGTCGCCACATCAGGCGACCGTCTTATTCCTTTCATCCGTTTCGCCGTGACGGCATCATGCGCAGCAACGTATTGTCTTTAATCAGATAATGATGCACCAGCGCGGCCGCCGCGTGCAGACCAATCAGCCAGTAGCCGTATGGCGCGAGGGTTTCGTGCCAGTCGCTCAGCATATCGGCAAAGTCGGGATCCGGGCTGGCGCTGACCGGCATCGGAATCGCGAAAATCCACCAGTTACGGCCCATGTAGAAGCGCGAAAGGATGCCGAGAATCGGCAGCACGATAAAGAACAGATAAATCGCCAGATGCATCAGATGCGCCAGTCCGGTTTGCCAGTGTGGCGGCTGGGGTTCGATTTTCGGGCTGCGATGGCGAAAACGCAGCACAATGCGTGACAGCATCAGCAACAGCACACAACTGCCGGCGCTGAAATGTCCGACGATCATGGTGTAGCCTTGCCAGGATCCGCGCGTGAATAAGCCGCGAAACTCCATGGTGCAGTAAGCGGTGGCCACCAGTACCAGCGTCAGCCAGTGAATAAAGATTTGCGCAGGGGCATATTTGTTACGCATAGCCAGTCCGAAAATAAGCGGTGTGGGATGCTTAACATAGCGAAAAACGCGCTGAATTAATTCATTTTTTGCCACATCCCGTCCGGCTTACTGTTCGGCTGTCTGCAACAGCTGACGCAGCAGGGCGGCAAGCTGCTGCTGCTGCCGATCGTCCAGCGTGGCCAGCAGCGCGTTCTGCGTTTGCGTATGCACCTGCAGCGCCTGCTCAATCTTCGCCAGGCCGGCCGGCGTCAGCATCACCAGCGTGCTGCGCTTATCATTGGCATCGGCAACACGCGCAATCAATCCCTCTTCTTCCAGCCGGTTAAGCCGGTTGGTCATGGCACCGGAGGTGACCAGCAGCGATTTGTAGAGCTGCGTGGGCGACAGCCGGTAAGGTGCGCCAGCACGCCGCAGCGTCGCCAGTACATCAAATTCACCGTCGCGAAAACCAAAGGGCGCCAGCGCCTCAGCGCGCTTTTTCGCCAGATGCTTCATCAGGCGCAGCATGCGGCCAAAAATCGCCATGGAAGAGGCGTCCAGCTCCGGCATGGCGCTGGCCCATTGCGCAACGACAAAATCTACGTGGTCAGTCATGTTAATTCTCATCAGTTCACGGCGGGCAATGTGTCGCTTTGTGCGCACCCGCTATCGTTCTTCCGCAAAGTATCTTAACGTTAAGATACTTTGGCGTATGGAGACAGAATGTGAATCGTACCTTACCTGCTATTGGCATGTTTGCTTTACTGGTTTTTGTGGTGGCGCTGAATTTGCGTCCGGTGATGGCGGCCATCGGACCGCTGTTCCTGCAACTGCAGCACGATGCAGGGCTCAGTGCCACGCAGCTGAGCCTGCTGACGACGCTGCCGGTCATTATGATGGGGCTGGCGGCGCTGGCCGGGCCGCTGCTGCTGCGCAGGCTGGGTGAAGCGCGCGGCATTACCGCTGGCCTGATAGTGCTGGTGCTCGCGGGTGGCGCGCGTGGCGTTGATCACAGCGCCGCCATGCTAACCGCCAGCGCGCTGCTGGCCGGCTGCGGCATCGGGCTGATCCAGGCGCTGATGCCCGCGCTCATCAAACGTCACTTCGCCTCGCGTGCCGGTACGTTAATGGCACTGTTCACCACCGGTATTATGGCCGGAGCTGCAGTGGCCGCAGCCAGCGCCGCACCGCTCGCCAGCCATGCCGGACTGACGATCGCCCTGATGCTGCCGTCGCTACCGGCGCTGATCGCATTGATTCTGTGGCTGCGCCTGCAACCTGTGACCACAAGAGTAAACACGCCACCGGCTGGCGGCGTACACCGCACGCCGCGTGCCTGGCTGTTGATGCTGTTTTTTGGCATCGGCACCGGTGCTTACACGCTGGTGCTGGCGTGGCTACCGCCATTTTACATGCAACACGGCTGGCTGCCGGCGCAGAGTGGCTACGTGCTGGGCGCATTAACCCTGACCGAAGTCGCCGCCGGATTTATGCTCTCCGCACTGATTCATCGCTGCCGCGATCGCCGCTGGCCGCTGCTGGTGGTGCTGGCTTCCATCCTGCTGGGGCTGATCGCACTGCTGTGGCTGGGCGGCGAACACGCCTGGTTGCCGACGCTGCTGCTGGGATTGGGGATCGGTGCGCTGTTTCCGCTATCGCTGATTGTCACGCTTGATCATGCCCATACGCCGGAAGAAGCCACTGCGCTGCTGTCGTTCGTGCAGGGCGGCGGCTATATACTGGCCGCGCTGATGCCGCTGATGGCCGGCATTGTGCGCGATCGCGCGGCATCACTCGACAGTGCGTGGCAGATCATGGCGGCGGGCGTGTTGCTACTGATGCTGATGGCGCTGCGACTCAAACCCCAGCGATAACGGCAGGAAACCATTGTCAGACGGAATACGCTGTTTTATAAACCGTGCAGAGTGAGAGGATCGATAAATCAGGAGCAATGATGTCCCCCCAGGTCGGTGTTGGCGTATTAATTTTCCGCGATGGCAAGCTGTTGCTCGGCCAGCGTAAAGGCAGCCACGGTGCCGGTGACTGGTCGGCGCCGGGCGGCCATCTGGAGTTTGGTGAATCACCGGAAGCCTGTGCACGGCGGGAAGTGCTGGAGGAGACCGGTCTACAGCTGCACAGCGTACACAACGGTGCCTTCGTCAGCGATGTGTTTCCGGCGGTCAACCGCCACTATATTACGCTGCTGATGGTAGCGCCGGACGCCAGCGGTGAGCCGCAACTGCGGGAACCGGATAAGTGCACAGGCTGGCACTGGTTCGCGCCTGAGGCGCTGCCTGAACCGTTGTTTGCCCCATTGCAAAGCTGGCTGGCGCGCGACGGTCTGGCGGCACTGCAGGCGCTGGCCCAGCGTAAAGATCGCTAACCGTATTGCTTCATCGAGGCTTCGGCATCTTCTCCGGCCGGGATGCGCATCGGTGCGGCGGGATCGGTCGCGGCACGCCACACGGCAGCGGCAACGTCCTGTGCTTTAGTGGTTGGCTGGGGCTGCTGCATGCCGGCGATGATGCCATCAAACATCGGCTGGTAAGGCTCAAGCAAGGTGTTTTCCATGCGCGGCCGGGCGTTTTTGCCAAAGTCGGTGGTGGGTGCCAGCCCGGGCAATACCAATCTCACCTGAGCATTAAAGGGTTGCAGTTCCAGCGCCAGCGACTCGGTAAAGGCGTTGACTGCCGCTTTGCTGCCGGTATAAACCGCCAGCAGCGGCAGGGATTTCAGCGTCACCGTCGAGGTCACATTGATCACCATGCCACTGTTTTTCGCACGGAACTGCGGGATGACCGCCTGCGTCATGGCGATGGTGCCCAGCGTGTTGGTTTCGAACACTTCCCGCACCGAGGACATCGGCGCGCCTTCCAGCGAAGTTAATAAACCGATGCCGGCATTGTTGACCAGCACATCAATCTCTCCTGCTTCAGCCAGCGTTTGCCTGATGCTGGCGGCATCGGTGACATCCAGTGGCAGCAGGCGCAGATGGGCGGATTCGGGAAACAGTTCGGCGCGCGGGGTGCGCATGGTGGCGATGACTTTCCAGCCGCGCTCCAGAAACCAGAGCGCGATAGCATGACCAAAACCAGAAGAGCAGCCGGTAATTAAAATGGTTTTCATGGTTCACTCCTGCATTGCGTTGGGTAAGAGCTCACTATAGAGTGCCACTACCGGACTCACTACAACGTACAGTCCTGGTTTCATTTGCAGGAGTCCATTATGATCGATCCGCTCGCCGAAATGGTGTCACTGTTACAGCCCGGGGCGGCTTATTCCAAACGCGCGCGTGCCAATGGATTATGGCGTGTGCAGCGCAGTGAGACCGGCCAGCCGTTTTACTGCGTGGTGCTGGAGGGGCGCAGCCGGCTGGAAATGAAGGGTCATCCTCCGGTTGCGCTTGAGCCGGGGGATTTTGTCCTGATTCCGGCTGCGTGGGAATTTTGCATGACCAGCGAGCAGCCACCGGCCGCAGATGCGCCTGATTCTATGCCGGAGATGCTTGCGCCCGGCGAAGTGTGGCTTGGCGATCGGCAGCAGCCAGCCGAGGTTCAGACGCTGATTGGTTACTGCCAGTTTGCCGCACCCGACGCGGGATTGATTGTCTCGTTACTGCCACAGTTTATTCATGTGCGTGGCGCATCGCGCCTGACCACGCTGGTGCAGCTGGTCAGGGATGAGTGCCATGCACAGCGTCCGGCACGGCAGATCGTGCTGGAACGTTTGCTGGAATTACTGCTGATCGAGGCGTTGCGCGCAATGCCAGCGGCGAATGCATCGCCTGGCGTGATGCGGGGACTGGCCGATGAGCGGCTGGCCGGGGCGATTCGCGCCATCCACGCCAGGCCTGCCCATGGCTGGACGGTGCCCCAGCTGGCGAAACACGCGGCGCTATCGCGCTCGGCGTTTTTCGTACGTTTTCGCGATGCAGTGGGCATGGCGCCGATGGCGTATCTGCTGACGTGGCGCATGGCACTGGCGAAAAATCTGCTGCGCAGCAGTCGCCTGTCAGTGGCCGACGTGGCTGAACGGGTGGGTTACCGCTCTGCCAGCGCCTTCAGCATCGCTTTCACCCGCTTCACCGGCCAGACGCCGACCGGCTTCGCTGGCGCGGAACGGCGCAGCGGCACCGCAGAAGCTGAGCCAGCAATCGCCCAGTTAAGTTAATCACGCCCGCAGTGGCGGCCAGCGTAAGACGGGCCGCCATAAAGCGTGCAATGCCGTTCAGTAAAAAAACTGATAATGCCGGTGCGCATCAATGCGCACCCTATAAAACTGTGCTGTTACCCGGCAGGGCCACCATTTAGGGTGACCTTGGACACGTTAAAAACCGCGCAATTACCCTGTAGGGTCACCATTTATGGTGACCCAAAGCATATTATGAAACCGCGCAGTTACCCTGTAGGGTCGCCATTTATGGCGACCAGGGAATACTTGCGTGCGCCACAGACGACCATACAAGACAGCCATAACGCTACAATAGCGTTAAGCCGTTTTCACCGTTCAGCCAATCACCGTTTAGCGTTTCGCCACCTGCTCGCCATCCGGGTTTTTGCCATGCCCGGCAGCAGCCAGCTCGGTATTAAAGTGGGAGACCAGCACCGAAAAAGTTTCCTCTGCTTTCATGCGGTACAGCTGTTCGGACGGATGAATACAATCGGGTGACATCAGTGACTGCCAGTCTTTCATCTGCAGGATGCGCTGATACTGACGCGCCAGCGGCACCGACTCCGCTTTAGCCAGTGCGTCCAGTTTGGTGACGTAAGGTGCAACGTGCCATTTCTCCGCGCGGCCACAAATCGGGTGCGGCTCCTGTAATATCACCTGCTTACCCTCTTCACGGGCAATAGTAATCAGCTGTGTCATCACCTGGGTATATTTGTCCGGGCTAACCTGGTAATCTTTTTCTATATCGCGGAAATGGAAATGGCGTGCATCGTTGGTGGCAAAATTCAGCAAAATAATTTTTGCCGGCGATTTCTTCATCTCTTCGCGCCAGCTTTTATTATTCTTGTAAAAATATTTGCCATTTAACAGATCCATGGCCTGCGATGAGGACGCGCCTTTATTCACTACGCGGATGCCATCGCCATACTTCTCCTGTAGCCACTGGTTAATCAGAGCAATCTCATTGTCTTTAATATAGATTGCGCGCAATTTGCCATTTTCCTTTATCGCCATGGCACCGCGCGTACTGGAACCGCCATAGGCTTCAATAATAAAGTTATTATCGGGCTTGCCGCTTTCGGCGAATGCGGTATTGCACAGACAGGCTGTGGTAATCAGCAAAGTGACGATGCCAGATAGCGCTCGTTGCATAACAAATTTCCGCCTTTTGATACTCAAGGTTACATGGAGAATCGGTTGTTTACCGTAAGCGAATTACCTTAACAGGGGAGATTGCGGGTCAACAATCCGAAAGCACGGTTGCGGGGTGAAAATTAGGTCAACTCTGAGAAAAAAGCCGCTCGCTGAATAAAAGTTATTTAAATACAGAAACATAAAAACAAACCTTACCCAACAGTCACCCTTCAGCCAGAAAATCCCGCAGTGACGCCTGCTTAAAACATCATGGTTGCTTCAGGACATAACGCAGTTTGATTAGCGAATTTTCGCACTGCGAGTCGAACCGGATAATCCACAACCTGTTGTAAAGGAGCGGGTTTTCGCTGCTTTTCCGGCGGTTAGCTGCGAATATGCGCTGTCTGACGATAACTTTTACCATCAGAACATTCTGGCTTAAGCTTTATGGCCATTGCACAGTGGCATTCTTTACACTATGGCGAAATTCCGAAACGTTTCTAAACATAATGTATACAGATTAATCCGGTGTTAGCATTCTGACTGAATCATTATGATTGCGTTACAACTCATTTCAGGATGTGCAATGTGAAAACAGAATCCTTTTTATCCAGCCGTAATATTGGCCTGGATCTGCTGCGTGCCGGCCTAATTCTGGAAGGGGTGTTATTACACGCCTCACGGAGTTTGCCGGGAGAGAATGGCTGGTATTATGTCGCGCAGCGCGATCCCTCGGAAATATTCACGGCACTGCTGAGCATGGTGCACACCTTCAGGATGGAAGTGTTCTTCTTTCTTTCGGGCATGTTCTCCGCGCTGATTATTTTGCGCAAAGGGCAGAAATTCTTTACGGATAATCGCCGTAAGCGCGTCCTGATTCCGCTGATATCAGCCTATCTGTTTATTCCGCCGCTGATGTATTTTATCGCGGGACAGATGAATAACACCCCGCTGAGCCTCGAAGGCTGGCTAAACAGCTATACCATGATGCACCACCTATGGTTCCTCGTGTCGCTGTCGGTGATGTCGCTGCTGGTACCCGGCGCGTTTTATCAGTGGAGCGCCCGTCAGTTGGGCAAAATGTCGTTGCCAATGCTGATCGCCACGCTGGTGATTCTGGGTAACGCCTGCTTCGTGCTGAAGTTCCTGGTGAAAGGCCGCGGTGAATTTGTCGAGCTCATCCCGGTGACCGCACGTTTCCTCGTCTATTACACCGCCGGCTTTGCGTTATACGTCAACCGCGAGAAAATTGCCCGGTACGCCAACAGTAAACTGATGAATGGCTGGCTGGTGGCCGCGCTGGTGCTGGCGGTGTGGGCCGCCTGCTATGTTGTCGCGCACAACCACATCACCGGGGTGATGAAATATGTGCCGGTGATGCTGGGCAGTGTGCTGTCGGTGATGCTGTCCTACTGGCTGGTATTTAGCTTCGAACGCATCAACGTGAAAGAGAGTCGCATTCTGACGGCAATTGTGGATTCCGCGCTGATCATCTATTTGCTGCACTATCCGGTGGTGATCATTTTCTCATGGCTGCTGGATGTCTGGTTACCGGATAACCTGTCAGTCCTGTATGTCCTGATCGATTTTGCCCTCGGCATTGCGCTGAGCGCGGTGTGTTACGCTATCGTCAAACGTTCACGCTTCGCCTCATTCATGTTTGGCCTCAAGCCGAAAGATAAAAAGGTGGCGGTGCCGGTCGAAGCGCGACTGTAATTGTCATCATGCCCGGCCGCCACTGGCGTGCCGGGTATTATTTCCCGCCATCTGATTTTTGCCATTTTTTGCATTTTTAGTTCCAGATAATTATCTCAAGCCGTTAGCGCAATTCTTAAAGCTTATCGCCGTCATCACAATTCCTTAAGTCAAACTGGACGTTTTAACCTGATCGCGGTAATACTCATTTCAACGGATTTCCAGCCGTAAGCTATTACGACAATATATTTCGCTTCGCTATTTCCCCCGCACTGCGCATTCGCTGTGCGGCATTTGTCTTTTCTCTGGTGAGGAAAATAGTGTGTTTAAATTAAATCCCTTGTTACTGAGCCTGCTTGCTGCGCAGGGCTTAATGCTGTCTGCCACACCGGTATCGGCGGTGGTATTAAAACCTTTCACTCCCGAACGCAACGACAATAAAGTTGGCGCTTATTGCTTATGTAATGGTTCAACCCAGACCCTAAGCGGCATACCGCGCTTTACCGTTGGAGAAAGTGGCATGAGCAGCGTCACGCTGGGTGAACTACAAAAGGTTGGGCGTATTATTAATGACAATTTAATCGGCGAGCCCCGCCTGCAACTCGGCGCACAAAATTATGCTATTGGTATTCCGGATGAAGAAACAGGCAGTTATCGTGTCTATCAGGTTTATAACAGTGCGGAAATGATTACGCCGGCGGAAATTAATGGCGCTACGGTAGTGCCAGATTATTATGATGTGAACGATAAGCAATATATTGATGCGCGCGTAGCGACAGTCATTAATGGCCGGTTAAATATCAATATTGGTCAGCAAGGCGCAGCCGCTAACGCCAGCACCAATCGCTGGTCAATGGCTGCCAAACAGAGTCAGTTATTTGCCAGCAGTAATAACGGCCAGATTAACTGGGACAGCAATAACCGTATCCGCTTTACCGCCGCCACGCCGCCGTACGGTGGCGATCGGCTGGCATTTGATGCCGGAGGTGTGGTGACCTACGCCGGTCTGTTTGATGTCACGCTTAAGGATGGCAGCAGCAACGCCTATTACGTCAGTAACCTCAATGAATTGCGTAACTATAACGACTGGCTGATTGACCAGATTAGCGGCGGCAACCTGAGCCCGGAAAGTTATAACGCTGCGCTGAACCAGGCGTTCAGCCTGCGCGACGGTCGTGTGGTTTACCGCATGAGCACCGGTAATTACGATGATGAAGTGGCTGCCGCTCTCGGCGATCAGGTGGTGCTGAGCGCCGATGGCGCGAAAGCCAGTGTGAAAATCAATCGCGGCAAAACGCTGGAAGTGGCTAATAGCGCCAGCGCCGTGATGCGCGCCAGCAACGGTGCAACGACGATTATCGCCGGAAAACTGGCGACCAGTAACGCGCTCTCATCCGAAGCGGGCGCGCTGGAGCTGATCAGCGGCGCGCGCGGTATCAATAATGGCGTCATCAACAGTGGCTTTTTTAATGCCGCCAATGGGCGCGGCGTGGCAGAAGACTCTCTCGGCTATGCGGGCACGGCGGTGTCGGCGATTTATGACAGCGAGTTCCGTAACAATGGCGTGCTCAATGTGCATATCGGTGATGCGCCTTGGGGCACCGCCGGCTTATTCCTCGGCAGCAGCAGTGCGGTCAACCACGGCAATATTAACATCGGCATTCACGATGTGGCGAACGGCTCCTCAGCAGCGGCGGTGAGTTTCAGCGGCGAGGGCAGCTTCGTCAACGCGCGCGATGGCACGATTTATCTCGGCCGCACACCGCAAAATCATAAGGGCGACGTCACGCAGGATGTCGCGGTTAGCCTCGACGGTGGCATCAGCGCCATTTCCGGCCTGCTCGACTCGCGTGCCATCAATGATGGCCGTATTGTTATCGGCTCAAAAGTCGAGAACGCCGTTGGCATGCGCATCGAGGCCGGGCCCAACGCGGTGTCACTGAATAACGGCGTTATCGATGTCAACGGTATGGCGCAGGCGCTACCGCGCGAAAATATCGCCATGCTGGTGATGGATTCCGGCAGCGGCGGCCAGGTGGGCAACCGCGGTACCCTCAATCTGAATGGCTATAACAGCACCGGCCTGAAAGTGATCGCCACGGCGGGCAATCAGGCGCACGCCTTCTCCAGCGGGGCGATCAACGTGGCGGGTGACGCCGACCGCTTTGGCGGCACCAACAATACGGCGGTGTGGGTAACTGGCGAACCGGGCGGTCACGCCAGTGCCGATATCACCGGCCCAATCCGGCTCAGCGGCAAAGCGGGCATCGGGATTCGTGCTGAAGGCCAGGCAACAGTCAACGTTAGCGCCCGCGCGATTCCCACCTCCAGCGGCAGCGACAGCATGCTGGATAGCGGACAGATCAGTTTCTACCGTATCGGCCCGGATGCGCGCATTAATCTGCCGGCCAACGGCCGCTACAGCGCCTCCGTGTGGAACGGCACGATTTTTCGCGTCGAGCAGGGAGCAGATTTTGACGGGCGCGGCCTGACTTTGTCGATGAAAAGCCCGTTTGCGAGCGGTGTGTACGGCAGCGGTGCCGGCACCGACATTAATACCCACGGCGCGACGCTGAACATCGCCAGCTTTGCCAGCGGGCTGACCATTACTGATGGCGCCCGCGCCACCATTGATGCCGCAACGCGTATTCACCTCAACGGGTCTGATGCCCGCGTCGCCATCGCTGACGGTAATCGCTATACGCTGCAGGGTAACGTTGTTAACCCTAATACGCAGTTCGATCCGAACACTTTACTCATCAATCAGGCAGCGATAGACGGCCGCGCCAATAACCAGCAGCCGTTTACCGTGATGAATCATGCGCGGCTGGTGAATCGCGGCGCTATCTCCCTGCGGGGGGAAGGCGTAACGGGTATCTACGCGCAGTATGGCGCAACGGTCGACAACCGCGGCGATATCAACATTTTGCGTAACGGCCGGGCGCTGTTCGCCGATGGTTATCCAGGCGCCGGCGACGGCAAAACCCTGACGGAGATTAACAATAGCGGCACGCTTAATCTCTACAGCGGTCAGAGCACCCAGCAAACCACCACCTTCGGTGCGGTCTCGTATCACCAGCTGGGGCGGATTAACCAGAACGGCACAATTAATCTGTACGGCGATAACGTGGTCGGCGCGAAAGCCTTTGCCGGCGGCCGTATTACGCTGGGCGTGAACAGCCGTGTGGTGTTCCACGATGCGCAGCAGATCGGCTATCAGGCTTTTGATCCCGGCTCACGCCTGATCGTCAACGGCAGCCCGGTTGATGTCAGCAGTCGTAACTCGACGCTGTATGAAATCCGCAACGGCGCGTGGCTGTACAACCAGGGCTTTGGCACCGTTACGCTGAGCGGCAGGGACAGCACCGGCATCGTGGTCAGCGGGACGGATGCGCTGGTATCCAGCACCGATGTTTATCAGGTCACCGGTAAGGGTGCCACCGTGCTGCGCGCCAGCGATCGCGCGCAGGGGATCATTACCAGCCTTATCGCGCTGAATGGCAAAAACACCCTCGGCGCGCAGGCGTCGGGCGATGGCACCGAGGTCTACGCCGCCTCGCTCATCACCGGCACCGGGCACAACGCCACGGCGTTTGATGTCAGCGGCGACGCGCGCCTGTTTAATCAGCAGCAGGGCGTAGTGGATTTGCGTGGCCGCAACAGTACCGGGGCCCGGGTGCATGATGGCGGTAACTTTATCAACCGCGGCACGGTTAGCGTCGCCAGCGGCACCGGCGTGGATGTCAGCAGCGGTTATGGCCAGTATGTACCGGTCGACAGTACCTTACGTGTGAATGACGGCACCGCCGCGCTGCGCGTGGGCTCCGGCGGCGCGATGAAAATTTACGGCGACGGGCAGGGGGCCAGCACGCTGGCGGCTTACGGCAAAGCCGATGGTTTGCTGCTCGACAGCGGTGCGCAGCGCTTTGAAGCCAACGACATCATCATCGGCGCTTACGGCAGCGGCACTGCGCTGAACAATCGCGCCGGCATCAGTGATATTTCGCTGAGTAATGTGCGCTTCGAGGCCAATGGTGGCACCGGCATTCGCTCTGCCACCTCATTCGATCCGGCGGGCAGCGCGCAGATTCACGTCGGCGCAGGCGGTACCGGCTATCGTTTTGAAAACGCAGATGGATCGACCACGGGCAACGATTTAGTGATTGGGCGCGACTACCGCATTGAAGTCAATGGCAGCGGCACCGGCGTGCGTGCCAACACCCGTGGACGGGTGATCGCTCAGGGCCTGATTGATATCCGCGATGCCGATGGCGGTTCGGCGATTGTCACCCACAGCGCCAGCCAGGTGGTTAACCAGGGCACCATCCGTTCACAAAGCCGCGTCGCACCGCTTATTGATCTGCGCGGCGGCGAGACGGTGTTTATCAACCAGGGAACGCTGGATGCGCCGTACGCCGATCAGGTGGTAGTGGCAGGCGGCGCGACCCGTGATGTGGTGGCACTGCTGGCGGGCAAAGTCACGGGCGAAGTGAACACCGGTAACGGCAGCGATACGCTGCTGGTCACGGGCGGTACGCTGGATGGCGGCCTGAGTATGGGTGACGGCAGTGCGAATCAGGCGACAGTGCAGGCTATCAGCCTGAACCAGACCCGCCATATCACCAGCGGCGGCGCGGATAGCACGCTGAACCTCAGCCAGCTCAATGCGCGCGGCGGTTCGTTCCGGCAGGACGACCTCACCAAAGGCACCAACCTCGGCGCGGGCTGGAGCACGCTGAACTTCATCGATACGCAGTGGACGCTGAGCGACAACATTAAACTGGCGCACAGCACCATCAATATCGATGCCGGATCCACGCTGTTCGCCGGCGATGGCGTCAACGCGCGGCTGCAGGGGGCCAGCAATGATTCGCTGGTAGTGAATAATGCCGGCACGCTCGACCTGACCAACGGTGGCAATGTGGCGGCAAATACCCTGACCATCGAAGGTAGTCTGGCCTCCGCGCAGGGCCGCCTGAAACTCAATTCGACAGCCACCCACAGCGACGTGCTGCTTGTTAACGGTAACGCCAGCGGCACGACCTGGGTGGATGACCGCCTGCAGGGCGGCGGGCTGCTGGACACTAATCGTGACAACGTTATTGCCGCTAGCGAAGGCGTTTCGCTGGCGCAGGTGACCGGCAGCGCCAGTGCCGACAGCTTCAGGCTGAGCAATGGCTATGTGGCAGCCGGGCCGTGGCAGTATGGCCTGTACAGCTTTGCACCGGGCAGCAGCGCAGGCGGCAACGTATGGGACTATCGTCTGGCAAACAATTTCATCTGCAGCGATGGCTCGCTGTGCCAGCCGCAGGCGGGCAGTGCGGTTAAGGCGGTGCGTCCGGCGGTTACGCCGCAGGTGCCGTCCTGGATCTCCGCACCGGTCGGGCTGGCGTACTACTCGCTGGCAGTCACTGACGATCTGCATAAGCGTCTCGGCGAACTGCGCCAGCAGCCGGCGGACAGCGCAGAGATGTTTATCCGCTACCTCGGTTCGGATTTGCAGTATCGAAGCAATCGCGGGCTGGACGCCTGGGGTTATGATTTCGACCTCAACTACAGCGCCGTACAGCTCGGCGGCAATTTGCTGCGCGCCGATGGCGCTGAAGATAGCGTACGTGGCGGCGTCGCCTATACGCGCGGCAACACGCGCATTCGCCCGCATGCCGCTGACGGGTACAGCTCCACCAGCTTTGATAGCGATACGTTGTCACTTTATGGCACCTGGCTGCGCAGCAGTGGCTGGTATGTGGATGGTTCGCTGAGCTGGAGCGGCTACCGTGGCGAAACCGACATTGCGCGGCAGAAAGCGGTCGCCAAACCCAAAGGGCACGGCTGGACGGCGTCAGTCGAATCGGGCTATCCGCTGATGCTGGCGGGTGATGTGCGCCTGGAACCGCAGGCACAGGTTAGCTGGCTGCGAATGAACATGGACAGTTTTACCGATGCTGACGGCGCGCGCGTCTCTTATAACGATTACGATCAAACCATTGGCCGGCTCGGCGCACGCGTGGCGCGCAGCTGGCAGGACAGCAGTCAGAACCAGTACACTCCGTATCTGCGCGCTAACTACTATCGCGGCTGGGGCGGTACGGCGCAGGTCAGGGTTGGCGCCAGCGACAGCGACCTGAGCCAGAGCTTCAGCAGCGGCAAATTTGGCCAGATGTGGGACGTCGGCCTCGGCGGCACGGCGACCCTCATCAACAACGTGGCGCTGTATGCCGAGGCGGATTACCGCAAAGAGATTTCCGGCAACGGCGTCAAAGGCTGGCGCTACAATGCCGGGGTGCGCTGGTCGTTTTGAACGTAAATGACCACCTTAAACGTGCAATTACAGGCGGCGCTGTGATGCGGCGTCGAACAGCATCGCACGTTCGCTGTCCAGCGTGACCGGTAAAATATCACCGGCACGCGCGCCGGAACGCTGGGTGGTAAACAGCATCAGCGGGTGGCCAAACAGTGAACCGTGAATCAGTTCGGACAAGCCGGTCGGCTCCACCAGCGACACTTCAAGGGGCAACGCATGCTGCTCACCCGGCTGCGCCAGGCTGATGTTTTCCGGACGGATGCCGTAAATGACGTCGCGGCCAGCGGCCTGTGCTGCCCAGTGCGTATTCAGGGGCAACTGAGCGATGTCGCTGATACGCACGCCGCTGGGGGTCATCACGCCGTTGATAAAATTCATCGACGGTGACCCGATAAAACTGGCGACAAATTTATTGGCCGGTGTGTCGTACAGCTCCAGTGGTGTGCCCACCTGCTGAATGACGCCGTGGTTGAGCACCACGATGCGGTCCGCCAGCGTCATGGCCTCAACCTGATCGTGGGTAACATAAACGATGGTGTTGTTCATTTGCTGATGCAGTCTTTTGATCTCCACGCGCATCTGGCCGCGCAGTTGCGCATCGAGGTTGGAAAGCGGCTCATCAAACAGAAACACCTGCGGCTGACGCACAATGGCGCGGCCCATCGCCACGCGCTGCCGTTGTCCACCCGACAGCTCTTTTGGCCGGCGATCAAGCAGGTGTGTCAGGCTGAGAATCTCCGCCGCTCGCCGGACTTTCTCCTCAATCTCAGCACGCGGTCGTTTCTGAATTTCAAGGCTGAAGCCCATATTGCGCGCGACCGTCAGATGCGGATAGAGCGCATAGCTCTGGAACACCATCGAAATATCGCGGTCTTTCGGCGCCACCTCGTTCATCAGCTGACTGCCGATATGGATATTACCGCCCGTTGCCAACTCCAGACCGGCAATGGTGCGCAGCAGGGTGGATTTACCACAGCCGGACGGGCCGACCAGCACCACGAACTCACCATCTTTAATGGTCAGATTGATGTCGCGCAGAACCTCAACGTTGCCATAGCGCTTTTCAATTTGCGCCAGCGTAATTTCAGCCATTATTTACCCCTTAACCGCACCGGCGGTGAGTCCCTGAACCAGGTAGCGTTGAATGAAAGCGAAGAACAGACAGGCTGGAATTAATGCCAGCACGGCGGCAGCCATCATTTCGCCCCACGAAACGGCGAATTTGGAGACGAAACTGAGCAGCCCGACCGGAAAGGTCATGACTTCGTTTTTGTTGATCAGCATCAGTGAGAACAGCAACTCACTCCACGCGGCGGTGAAAACGAAGCCGAGCGTCGCCGCCATGCCGGGCAGCGCGGCCAG
>NZ_SDFT01000177.1:0-2227 GCF_004916815.1 Pantoea sp. R102 | reverse complement strand
CTGACGCGCGCGCTCAATCCCACGCTGGCACCCCGTTACGGCGTGCCGGGCGATGAATAAGCGTGAGGAGACGCGATGTTGACCAGCCGTAACCTGCTCGAACATCTGGTGGCTTTCGACACCACCAGCCGCGAATCCAATCTCGCGCTGATCGATTTCTGCTGGCGCTACCTCAGCGGGCTCGGCGTGACCTGTGAACTGATGCACAACGCAGAACGCAGCAAGGCCAATCTCTATGCGCGGCTCGGGCCAGCCGGCAGCGGCGGGGTGATGCTATCGGGCCACAGCGATGTGGTGCCGGTTGATGGCCAGACGTGGACGGTGCCGCCGTTTGCGTTGACCGAACGCGACGGCAAGCTGTACGGACGCGGCACGGCAGACATGAAAGGCTTCCTCGCCTGTATGCTGGCCGCCGTGCCGCATTTCCTCGCCCAGCCGCTGCGTCAGCCGCTGCACCTGGCTATCTCCTATGACGAAGAGGTGGGTTGCCTCGGTGTGCGCTCGCTGGTGGATTCGCTGGCGCAGCGCAGCGATCGACCGGCGATCTGCCTGATTGGTGAGCCGACAGAACTGCGTCCGGTGCTGGGCCACAAAGGCAAGCTGGCGATGCGCTGCGAAGTGCAGGGCGCGGCCTGCCACTCGGCGTACGCGCCGCAGGGCGTCAATGCGATTGAATACGCCGCGAAGCTGATCCAGCGCTTGACCGTCATCGGTGAACGTCTGGCGACGCCGGAACGACAGGATGCGCGCTTCGATCCGCCGTTTACCACCGTGCAAACCGGGGTGATCCACGGCGGACGCGCGCTGAACATCGTGCCTGACGCCTGCAGTTTTGATTTCGAAGTACGCACGCTGCCGCAGGAGGATGCGCAGCAGGTGGCAGAGGAGCTGGTGGCGTATGCGCAGCAGACGCTGGAGCCGCAGATGCGCGCGGTGCAGCCCGCCAGCGCCATCCGCTTCTCGCCGCTCAGCGCCTATCCCGGGCTGGATACCGCCGCGCACAGTGCCGCGGCACAGCTGATTGCCCGGCTGAGCGGCAGCGACAGCTTCAGCACCGTGGCGTTTGGCACTGAAGGCGGACTGTTTGCCGCCGCCGGCATCCCCTGCGTGGTGTGCGGTCCCGGCAGTATGGAGCAGGGCCATAAGCCCGACGAATTTATCACCCTCGCACAGCTGGACGCCTGTGACAGCCTGTTACGCCGGCTGGCGACCTGGATGTGCGGATGAACCCGCGACGAGCCACCCCGTCCGAATCCGGAGATTGTATGGTCAGTGCAGAAGTAACCCCGTTTCCGCAGCCGCTGTCATCGGCGCCGCATAAGGCCAACGTGGCGGTGCAGCTGGATGGCGTCCTGAAGCGCTTTGGTGATGCCATCGCGCTGCATAAAATTTCTCTCACCATCCATGAAGGTGAGTTCATTACGCTGCTCGGCCCGTCCGGCTGCGGCAAAACCACGCTGCTGAACCTGATGGCCGGCTTTGCCGAAGCCGACGGCGGTGAGATTTTTATCGATGGCGACCTGGTAACGGAAATCCCGCCTTATCAGCGCGAGATCGGCATCGTGTTTCAGAACTACGCGCTGTTTCCGCACATGACGGTGGAGAAAAACGTCGGCTACGGCTTGCGTATGCGCGGCGTGCCGAAAGCGGAAATCGCCGAGCGGGTCGGGCAGGCGCTGGCATTGGTGAAGCTGGCAGGTTACGGCCAGCGCAAGCCGCGTGAACTGTCCGGTGGGCAGCAGCAGCGCGTGGCGCTGGCGCGTGCGCTGGTGATTCGCCCGAAAGTGTTGCTGCTGGATGAGCCGTTCTCCGCACTGGACAAAAATTTGCGGTTATCCATGCAGGTCGAGCTGAAAGCGATTCAGCGCAAACTCGGCGTGACCACGGTCTTCGTCACCCACGATCAGGGTGAAGCGCTGAGCATGAGCGACCGCGTGGTAGTGATGTCGGCCGGTCACGTGCGCCAGATTGGGCCGCCGGATGAGATCTATCGCCGCCCGCAGGATCCGTTTGTCGCCGGCTTCGTCGGTGACGTCAACATACTGCCGGGCCGCTACGCCGGCCGTGACACCAGCGCGCTGCTGGAGCTGGGCGGCAACAGGCTGCGCCTGCCGGCCAAACGGGTGCAGGCCAGCGTCGGCGACCGGCTGGATGTGTATGTGCGTCCGGAAAATGTGCAGCTGGCGCCGCTCGGTCCGCAGGCGCTGCTCAGCGCCACGGTGCTGAC
>NZ_SDFT01000176.1:0-18454 GCF_004916815.1 Pantoea sp. R102 | reverse complement strand
ACGCGCCAGCACCGGCGCAGTGCCGCTGGAGGAGATCGCCACCACCAGCGGTGAGCGGTCAACAATCGACGGGAAGATAAAGCTGCATTTTGGCTGGTCGTCGACCACATTCACCAGCTTGTGGCGCGCATTGGCGGCATCAAATACCTGCGCGTTGAGGGCGTTATCGTCGGTGGCGGCAATCACGAGGAAAACATCGTCCAGCTGCGCTGCGTCGAAGTGCTGAGCAATCCACTCGATGGCGTTAATGTCGCGCAGCGCCTGCAGTTCATGGCCGAGCTCGCGCGCGGCTACCCGCACGTGCGCACCGGCACGCCGCAGCAGCTCAATTTTACGCGCAGCGATTTCGCCACCGCCGACCACCAGCACCGGACGGTTTTTGAGATCGGCAAAGAGAGGCAAGTAATCCACGTTAACCTTGTTAGTTTTACAATAAGTTAACGCGACTATACGTCCCCGCCTTCTGGCAGATGAAATTACGAATTAGCATGAGTAGTTACCAAATGGAATAACGCACCGGGATTGCTGATAACAATTTGTGCTTAACAAATGATATTGCTGGTGTTTCGGAGCGATACAAATTGTGCAGGCGTCGTCACAGTTTCATACTAACTCAGAATTTTTTTACCCTGACGGGATGTCAGAAAAGGACAACCACTATGTTTGCCACTCTCCGCCGCAGCGTGCTGGCAGCACTGATTGCCGGCGGTTTGCCTCTTTTGGCGCAGGCTGCAGCGATCGCCCCTGGCCACTTTGCCGAACAGCAGCTGCGTCACATCGCCACCTATTTCCCCGGCCGCATGAGCGGCAGCCCGGCCGAGCTGATGACGGCAGATTATCTGCAGCAGCAGTTCACCCAGCTTGGTTATCAGAGCAATACCCGGCAGTTTAATACCAGCTATAACTGGCTGGAGAAACAGGGCATCACGCGCCGCCATAAAGTGACGGCGACCTCGGTGATCGCCGCACGCGCCGGCAGCGTGCCGCAGGAGATTCTGATCGTCACCCATCTGGATACCTGGACGCCGCTCAGCCAGCACGAGGCAGACAATAATCTCGGCGGCCTGCGTTTGCAGGGCGTGGACGATAACGCTTCCGGGCTGGGCGTGATGCTGGAGCTGGCGCAGGCGTTGAGTCAAACGCCGCTGCACTATGGCGTGCGCTTTGTGGCACTGAGCGCAGGCGAAGCCGGTTTACACGGTATGGATGATTATCTGGCGCGCATGAGCGTGCAGGAGAAGAAAGATACGCTGCTGGTGATCGATCTGAATAGCCTGATCGTTGGCGATCGCCTCTACTTTAATAACGGCATGAATACACCAGCGGCGGTACGCAAGCAGACCAGCGCGCGCGCCCTGCAGATTGCGCACCGTTACGGCATCACGGCCGCCAGCCACGTGCTGACCGCACGCGACTACCCGGGCGTTAATCCGTTTGATAAAGCCGGGATTCCGCTGCTGGACGTCACCGCGGCCAACTGGGCGCTGGGCAATAAAGCCGGTGAGCAGCAGCGCGCGCGTTCACCGCATTTTCCGGAGGGCACGGTGCGCCACCAGACCGGGCGCGATAATCTGACTTACATCGACCACTGGCTGCCGGGGCGCATCCATCAGCGCACGCGCGACAGCGTACGTATTTTGCAGCCGCTGCTGACGGAGCTGGCTAATCCGACGTTGTAAGATCCTGCCGTTTTTTTGCGGGTGCGCACTGCTGCGCACCCGCAGCAATTGCGCCCGTCAGCCTTCGTGTAACCCGCACTCGCGTTTGAGGCCGAAAAAGCGCGTCTCTTCCTCAGCCATCCCCGGCTCCCACTTGCGCGTGGTGTGCGTGTCGCCCACGGACAGGTAACCTTCGTCCCACAGCGGATGGTACTTCAGCCCATGCTGCTTCAGATACTGGTGCACCTGACGGTTATCCCAGTCGATGATCGGCAGGATTTTGAACACGCCACGCTGCACGGCCAGTACCGGCAGGCTGGCACGGCTGCCGGACTGATCGCGGCGCAGGCCGGCAAACCAGGTCTGCGCACCCAGCGTTTGCAGCGCGCGGTTCATCGGCTCGACTTTGTTAAGCTGGTTGTACTGCTCGATCCCTTCAACGCCCTGCTCCCACAGCTTGCCGTAGCGCGCTTCCTGCCACGCCGGTGAGGTTTCGGCGCGGAAGATCTGCAGATTCAGGTTCAGCTGCTGCGTCAGTTCATCAATGAAGCGGTAGGTCTCAGGGAACAGATAACCGGTATCGGTGAGGATCACCGGAATATCCGGGCGCTGCTGCGTGACCATGTGCAACAACACCGCCGCCTGAATACCAAAACTCGACGACAGCACAAAGGCGCCCGGCAGCTGCTCCAGCGCCCAGCTGACGCGCTGTTCGGCAGAGAGCTTTTCCAGCTGGACGTTGCTTTCCGCCAGCGCCATGATGCGATCGACTTTGCTGCCGCTGTTCAGGCTGGAGAGATCGGGTAGTGTCATACTGCCTCCGGGTCCCAGAAATCACGGGCGGGATCGATCACCGGCTGCACAATGCCCGCGCGAATCACGAAGTCACCAAACCCTTCATCTGCCGTGCGCTCGCTGGCCCAGCGCGCTACCAGCTCATCGATGCTGGCGAGGATTTCGTTTTCCGTGATGTTTTCGCGGTACATGCGCGGGATGCGCGTGCCGATGCGATTACCACCAATATGCAGGTTGTAACGGCCCGGCGCTTTGCCCACCAGGCCCAGTTCGGCCAGCATGGCACGCCCGCAGCCGTTCGGACAACCGGTAACGCGTAACACTATGTGCTCTTCGCCGACGCCGTGGCGGTGCATGATCTCCTCCACTTTGCTGACGAAAGACGGCAGGAAGCGTTCGGCTTCAGCCATCGCCAGCGGACAGGTCGGGAAGGCCACGCAGGCCATGGAGTTTTCACGCTGCGGCGTGACCGCTTCCATCAGGCCGTGCTCACGCGCAATGGCTTCGATCTGCGCTTTCTGCACCTCCGGTACGCCGGCCACAATCAGGTTCTGATTGGCGGTCAGGCGGAAATCGCCCTGATGCACTTTGGCAATCTCCGCGATACCGCGCTTCAGCGGACGGCCCGGATAATCCAGCAGGCGACCGTTTTCGATAAACAGCGTCAGGTGCCATTTCTTGTCGATGCCCTTCACCCAGCCGATGCGATCGCCACGGGTGGTAAATTCGTACGGGCGAATCGGCTCGAAGGTCAGGCCGGCACGCTTCTCGACTTCGGCTTTAAAGGTCTCGACGCCGACGCGCTCCAGCGTGTATTTGGTTTTGGCATTTTTACGATCGGTACGGTTACCCCAGTCGCGCTGCGTGGTGACCACCGCCGCAGCCACATCAAGGATCTTCTCCACTGGCAGGTAGCCAAACTCGCTGGCGGTGCGCGCGTAGGTGGCTTTGTTGCCGTGCTCAATCGACAAGCCGCCGCCGACCAGCAGGTTAAAGCCAATCAGCTTGCCGTTCTCCGCAATGGCGATGAAGTTCAGATCGTTCGCATGCAGATCGACATCGTTATGCGGCGGCACCACCACGGTGGTTTTAAACTTACGTGGCAGATAGGTCTCACCGAGGATCGGCTCCTGATCGGTGGTGGCGACCTTCTCCTGATCCCACCAGATCTCGGCGTAGGCGCGCGTCTGCGGCAGCAGGTGCTCGGAAAGCTTTTTCGCCCACTCATACGCTTCCTGATGCAGCTCTGACTCCACCGGGTTCGAGGTACACAGCACGTTACGGTTGACGTCGTTAGCGGTGGCCAGCGCGTCCAGTCCGACTTCATGCAGCATCTGGTGAGTCGGCTTAACGTTCTTCTTCAGAATGCCGTGAAACTGGAATGTCTGACGGTTAGTCAGGCGAATGCTGCCGTACAGCGTTTTGTCGGTGGCAAATTTATCAATCGCCAGCCACTGCGTTGGCGTGATGATGCCGCCCGGCAGACGGCAGCGCAGCATCATCGCATGTCGCGGTTCCAGCTTCTGCGCGGCGCGCTCGGCGCGGATGTCGCGGTCATCCTGCTGGTACATGCCGTGAAAACGGATCAGCAGGAAGTTATCGCCGGTAAAGCCGCCGGTCAGGCCATTGTCGAGATCTTCTAAAATGGTGCCGCGCAGGTAGTTGCTCTGCTTTTTCAGACGCTCGGCGTCGGAAAGTTTGCCTTCAACCACCAGCGGTCCAGGATGTTTTTCGCTCATTAGTAAACGTCTCGCTGATAACGGCGCTCAATGCGCAGCTCACTTAAAAATTCGTCAGCGGTTTCACGATCCATGCCGCCGTGTTCGACCACCACATCCAGTAATGCCTGTTCAACGTCTTTCGCCATGCGATTGGCGTCGCCGCAGACGTACAGGTGCGCGCCCTCTTCAATCCAGCGCCACACTTCCGCCCCTCTGGCGCGGATTTTATCCTGTACGTAAATCTTTTCGGCCTGATCGCGTGACCACGCCAGATCGATATGGGTCAGCAGACCGTCTTTAACGTATTTCTGCCACTCTACCTGATAGAGGAAATCTTCGGTGAAGTGCGGATTACCAAAGAACAGCCAGTTTTTACCACTGGCACCGTCGTTTTCACGCTGCTGCATGAAGGCGCGGAACGGGGCAATGCCGGTGCCCGGGCCGATCATGATCACTGGCGCATCCGGATTGGCCGGCAGGCGGAAATTATCGTTATGCTCGATGAACACGCGGATTTCGCCATCTTCTTCCAGGCGATCGGCCAGCCAGGTAGAAGCGCCGCCGCCGCGCTGACGGCCGTCAATTTCATAACGCACCGCGCCGACGGTGATATGCACTTCGGTTTCGCTCTCCGCCTGCGACGAGGCGATGGAGTAAAGCCGCGGCGTCAGCGGACGCAGCAGGCCAGTCAGCTGGCCGGCGTTCAGTTCGGTGGGCGCCTGGCGCACCATGTCGACAATCGGGAAACTCTGCGCGAAGCTTTGCAGCTTCGGCTTGTCGCCCGCCAGCGCCAGCAGCGCCTCATTGCGCGACAGGGCTGCATACTGCTCGACGATCTGCGGCGTGTTGACCGTCAGCTCAAAATGTTTCTGCAGTGCCTCGGCCAGCGGCAGGGTTTCTCCGCGCACCTCGACCTGCTCATCGCCTTTCAGCCATACCAGCTGCAGCAGCTCCTGCACCAGTTCCGCATCGTTTTCATACCATACGCCGAGCGCATCGCCTGGCTGGTAACGCAGACCGGAATCACCCAGATCGATTTCGATATGGCGCACGTCTTTATCTGAGTTGCGACCGGTAATTTTCTGGTTCAGCGCAAAGCTGGCGGTGAGCGGCGCTTCTTTGGTGTAAGGACTGCTGTCCACCTGGTTGACGCTGCCAGCCGCGCTGGCTGCCAGCTGCGCTGCCGGTTCCGCCGGCACGCGCGCTTTGAGAATATCGGTGAGCTGCAGCCGCCAGGCGCTGGCCAGCTCGCTGTATTCAACATCGGCATCCACGCGATCCAGCAGGCGTTCGCCGCCCAGTTCAGCCAGACGCTGGTCGAAGTCTTTACCGGCCTGACTGAAAAATTCATAGGAGGTATCGCCAAGACCGAACACGGCAAAGGCGGTATCACTCAGCTTCGGCGCTTTCTTCGACAGCAGGAATTTATGCAGCGCCACCGCCTCTTCCGGCGGTTCGCCCTCGCCCTGCGTTGAGGTCACGATGACCAGCAGTTTTTCCTGACCGATCTGTTTGAATTTATAGTCGCCGGCATTCACCAGGTTGACGCTCAGTTTCGCCGCCAGCAAATCGTCACGCAGCTGCTCGGCCAGCCGGCGCGCATTGCCGGTTTGGGAGGCGGAGATCAGCGTAATGCCCGGCACCTCAGCGGCGACCGGCGCAGGCGCGGCTACGGTGCCCGGTGCCTGATTAACCATGCCCCAGAAGTAGCCCGAGAGCCATGCCAGCTGCGTTGGATTGAAATCGGTGGTCGCGGCCTGTAAGCGCGCAATTTGCTCCGGGGATAGCGGAAGCATCGCTGGGGGTGCCTGAGTCGTCATCGCGTTAAAAATTCCAGTGTCAGAAATCCGTACCGGGAAGCGGCGGAAGAGTGGGTAGGTTACCGGCCTGTATATTAACGATTAAATAAGGCTTCGACATAATAAATAACCAAAATGACTAAGTGGTTTTTTGGGTCAGACTAACCAGTAAAAGTGGTAAATAAAGTTGTCGTAATTCAATCAGTTAATTTACGGCGTAAGCGGCAGATCGGCAGAAATGCCCTTTTCAGCGCTGGCGGGTGCGAAAAATCTGCTTTTCAGGTAGACTTCAGCGGTTTTTACGTCTGAGAGCCATTATGTCTACCACGCTGTTTAAAGAGTTCCAGTTTGAAGCGGCCCACCGCTTACCTCACGTGCCGGAAGGGCATAAATGCGGTCGTCTGCACGGCCATTCATTTCTGGTGCGACTGGAAATTACCGGTGAAGTGGATGCGCATACCGGTTGGGTAATGGATTTTGCCGAACTGAAGGCGGCGTTCAGGCCGATCTACGATCGCCTCGATCACCATTATCTCAACGATATTCCCGGTCTGGAGAACCCGACCAGCGAAGTGCTGGCGAAATGGATCTGGGATGAGATGAAGCCGATTCTGCCTGAGCTGAGTGCGGTGATGATCAAAGAGACCTGCACCGCTGGTTGCGTCTATCGCGGCTGACAGCCGCGGTAAAGGTCAGAAGGTCGCCATCAATGGCGACCCTGCGGTGTAATGCGTTTTACAGGGTGCGCATTGATGCGCATCGGGTACCATTGGCCAGGTCGCCATCAATGGCGACCCTACGGTGTAATGCGTTTTGTAGGGTGCGCATTGATGCGCATCGTCTACCATTAGCCAGGTCGCCATCAATGGCGGGCCTACGGTGTAATGAGTTTTACAGGGTGCGCATTGATGCGCACCAGCCACAATTGCGTTGATTTTGCCGGGTGCGCATCGGGTGAATCAGGCGATATTCAGGTATTTGTGCGTCTGCATCGAAAGCCGCCAGTTGCGGGCAATGCAGGTTTCAATACACAGTCTGGTCGCCGCCTCGCCACGGCTGATGGGCTGCAGCGCCACAATGCGTTTTTTCTCATCCTGCAGGCCAGCCAGCAGCGCATCCAGCGCTTCCACGTCCCGCTCACGCGCCACCGGATGTTTGATCTCATCGGCACGCTGCAGCGCCTGCGGCAGCACATCGTAGCCACCCCGCATGTTCACCTTCGGCGACACCGTCACCCAGGTGGCAGCGGAACAGTGCACTTCATGCGTGCCGCTGGTTTCAATCTGACACTGAAAACCGGCCGCTTCCAGCGCTTCGGTCAGTGGACGTAAGTCAAAAATTGCCGGCTCACCGCCGGTGATTACCACATGGCGGGCGGTCCAGCCCTGACGCTGCATGCTCTCAATCAGCGTGGCCGCATCGGCGCTGCCCCAGGCATCGCTCTCCACGGTTTTGACCAGAATGTCCCCCAGCGACGTCTCCCGATCCGCCCGCGTTTCCCAGGTATGTTTGGTATCACACCAGCTACAGCCCACCGGACATCCTTGTAAGCGGATAAAGATGGCCGGCACGCCAGTGTAAAAACCTTCGCCCTGCAGCGTCTGGAACATTTCGTTAATCGGGTAGAACATTTTTTACTCACGTCAGAAATTCGAGGCGCAGATTATGGCAGATTTTGTGCGTCGCTTCACAGCTGCTTCGTGCCATAAAAAGCAAAAGCCCCGCACGAGGCGGGGCTTGATGTCAGGCGATGTGGCCGTTTAGCCACATCCGCAGGCGATTACGCCTGGCCTTTAACTTCTTTCAGACCGTTGAACGGCGCTTTGTCACCCAGCGCTTCTTCGATACGAATCAGCTGGTTGTACTTAGCAACGCGGTCAGAACGGCTCATAGAACCGGTTTTGATCTGGCCAGCAGCAGTACCGACCGCCAGGTCAGCGATGGTCGCGTCTTCAGTTTCGCCAGAGCGGTGAGAGATGACCGCGGTGTAGCCAGCGTCTTTCGCCATCTTGATCGCAGCCAGGGTTTCGGTCAGAGAACCGATCTGGTTGAATTTGATCAGGATAGAGTTAGCGATGCCTTTCTCGATGCCTTCTTTCAGGATTTTGGTGTTAGTCACGAACAGGTCGTCGCCCACCAGCTGAATTTTGTCGCCCAGCACTTTGGTCTGGTAAGCGAAGCCATTCCAGTCAGACTCATCCAGACCGTCTTCGATAGAAACGATTGGGTACTGTTTGGTCAGGTCTTCCAGGAAGTGGGTGAACTCTTCAGAAGTGAAGGCTTTGTTGCCTTCGCCAGCAAGCACATATTTGCCGTCTTTGTAGAATTCAGATGCTGCGCAGTCCATCGCCAGGGTGATGTCTTTGCCCAGCTCGTAGCCTGCTGCTTTAACAGCTTCGGCGATAACGGCCAGCGCTTCGGCGTTTGAACCCAGGTTTGGCGCGTAGCCACCTTCGTCACCCACCGCGGTGTTCATGCCTTTGGCTTTCAGGACTTTAGCCAGGTGATGGAACACTTCAGAACCCATACGGATGGCTTCTTTCACGGTTTTCGCGCCAACCGGCTGAATCATGAACTCCTGGATATCAACGTTGTTATCCGCGTGCTCACCACCGTTGATGATGTTCATCATTGGCAGTGGCATAGAGTATTTGCCCGGGGTGCCGTTCAGTTCTGCAATGTGTGCGTACAGTGGCAGACCTTTAGAGGCTGCTGCTGCTTTCGCCGCTGCCAGGGAAACCGCCAGAATGGCGTTTGCACCGAAGTTGGATTTGTTGTCAGTACCGTCCAGCTCGATCATGATCTTATCGATGTTCGCCTGGTCTTTGGCATCTTTGCCTTTTACCGCGTCAGCGATTGGGCCGTTAACCGCAGCAACCGCTTTGGTTACGCCTTTGCCCAGGAAACGAGACTTATCACCGTCACGCAGCTCCAGTGCTTCGCGTGAACCAGTTGATGCACCTGATGGCGCAGCAGCCAGACCAACGAAACCGCCTTCCAGATGCACTTCTGCTTCTACAGTCGGGTTGCCACGGGAGTCGATGATTTCGCGACCGATGACTTTAACGATTTTGGACATTCGATTTTCCTCAGTACAAGTTAGTCAATCCTAAGACAAACAACGCGCGAAAAGTTCGCGCGCTGTTCGTTAAACTCTTACTTCGCTAAACGCTTCTGGTGCTCCTGCGCGGCTTTCACAAAGCCAGCGAACAGCGGATGACCATCACGCGGGGTCGACGTGAATTCCGGGTGGAACTGGCAGGCTACAAACCATGGATGATTCGGGATCTCAATGATCTCCACCAGTTGATCGTCGCCGGAACGGCCTGCAATGTGCAGACCCGCCGCTTCAATCTGCTTCAGCAGCAGATTGTTTACTTCGTAACGGTGGCGATGACGCTCAGTAATGACGTCAGAGCCGTACAGCTGGCGCACTTTGCTTTCCGGCGTCAGCTGGCACTGCTGGCTTCCCAGACGCATGGTGCCGCCCAGATCGCTCTGCTCGGTACGCTGTTCAACGTTACCGTTTTCATCGCGCCATTCGGTGATTAACGCAACCACCGGGTACTTACAGTCTGGCACAAATTCAGTGGAGTTGGCGCCTTCCATCCCGGCCACGTTGCGCGCGAATTCCATCAGCGCAATCTGCATGCCAAGGCAAATGCCGAGGTACGGAATGTTGTTTTCACGCGCGTATTGCGCGGTCAGCAATTTTCCTTCCACTCCGCGGTAACCGAAGCCACCAGGAATCAGGATAGCATCAAGATCTTTCAGAATTTCGACGCCGCGCGTTTCCACGTCCTGCGAATCGATCAGCTTGATGTTAACGGTGACGCGATTTTTCAGGCCGCCGTGCTTCAGCGCTTCAATCACGGATTTGTAGGCATCCGGCAGTTCGACATATTTGCCGACCATACCGATGGTGACTTCGCCGCCCGGATTGGCTTCTTCGTAAATCACCTGCTCCCACTCGGCCAGATTGGCTTCCGGCGCGCTCAGGTTGAAACGCTTGCAGATGTAATCATCCAGACCCTGCGATTTCAGCAGGCCCGGGATCTTGTAGATCGAATCAACGTCTTTCAGCGAGATAACCGCTTTTTCCGGCACGTTACAGAACAGGGCGATCTTCGCTCGCTCGTTAGCGGGCACCGCGCGGTCTGAACGGCAAATCAGCACGTCAGGCTGAATACCAATCGACAGCAGTTCTTTAACCGAGTGCTGAGTTGGCTTGGTTTTCACTTCACCCGCCGCCGCCATGTAAGGCACCAGCGTCAGGTGCATATACATGGTGTGTTCACGGCCCACATCGACCGCCATCTGGCGAATCGCTTCCAGGAACGGCAGGGATTCGATATCGCCCACGGTTCCGCCGATTTCCACCAGCACGACGTCATGACCTTCGCCACCTTCAATGATGCGCTCTTTGATGGCGTTGGTGATGTGTGGGATGACCTGAATGGTCGCGCCCAGATAGTCGCCGCGACGCTCTTTGCGCAGCACTTCTGAGTAGATACGGCCGGTAGTAAAGTTGTTGCGGCGCGACATTTTGGTACGGATGAAGCGCTCGTAGTGACCTAAATCCAGATCGGTCTCGGCCCCGTCATCGGTGACGAACACTTCACCGTGCTGCGTAGGGCTCATGGTACCCGGATCGACGTTGATATACGGATCGAGTTTCATGATGGTCACATTCAGACCACGTGCTTCAAGGATGGCTGCGAGGGAGGCTGCGGCAATGCCTTTGCCCAGAGAGGAAACGACCCCGCCGGTCACAAAAATATAATTCGTTGTCATGCTGAACCTGAGAGTTTAGGTTTAAAGACGGTGGAATAACCAGGACGGGAAAACAGTATACCCGAAGTCGTCCGCAGCCACAATTGATGAATCACACCATCCTCCTCGCATTACAGCCTGTAACATAGCGGAGAGTGCCGGGTGAAATGTTGAAGTACGTCACAAAGTTGCCGACTGGCTGAATCGAGTAAGCTCAGGCGGTGATTTTATGCGCAGCGCTGGAATAATCACCTGCGCTGCGCAGAGAGGCTGAATAAGGTTATTCGCCGGCTTTAACCTGCTGCCAGGCGGCTTCCATCTGCGCCAGCGTAGCCTGTTCCATGCTCAGCCCCTGGGCCTGAATAATATTCTCTACCTGACGGAAGCGGCGCTCGAACTTGTCGTTGGCCCTCTGCAGCGCGGTTTCCGCTTTGCTGCCGAGATGGCGTGACAGATTGACGGTAGCGAACAACAGATCGCCAATCTCCTCTTCCAGCTTGTCGCTGTCCACCACGGTCTGCTGCGCTTCATGCATCACTTCGTCGATCTCTTCATGCACTTTATCCAGCACCGGCCCGAGGCTGTCCCAGTCGAAGCCTACGCTGTGACAGCGCTTCTGGATTTTATAGGCGCGCATCAGCGCCGGCAGCGCTTTCGGGATATCGTCCAGCACCGAGTGCTGCGACTTCTCCGCACGCTCGCGCTGCTTGATCGCCTCCCAGTTTTTCAGCACTTCGGCCGTGGAATCGACCTGGGCTTCGCCGAAGATGTGCGGATGGCGACGCTCCAGTTTGTCACTGATGGCGTTGCAGATGTCATCGAAATTGAAACGCTGCTGTTCCTCGGCCATGCGGGCGTAGAACACCACCTGAAACAGCAGATCGCCCAGTTCGCCGCGCAGATCGTCAAAGTCTTCGCGCTGGATGGCGTCGATAACTTCATAGGTCTCTTCCAGCGTATACGGCGCGATAGAGGCGAAAGTCTGCTGGCGATCCCACGGGCAGCCGCGCACCGGATCGCGCAGGGTTTGCATGATGGTGAGCAGGCGGTTTAAAGCAGTCATGAAAGTCCCCGGAACAACAAGATAAAAAGCCGCCATTAATGGCGACCCTGCAGGGTAATTACGCGGTTTTGCCCGGGTGCGCATTGCTGCGCACCGGTCTCAGCAGGGCTTAATGTAAGCGGCGCGCATCGATAATATCCGGCACCTGATTAAGGCGCGCCAGCACGCGACCCAGCACCTGCTGGTTATAAATCTCGATATCCATATCGATGGTGGCGAGCTGCTTTTTGGTGTCGCTGCGGCTGGACACGCCCAGCACGTTGACCTTTTCATTGGCCAGAATGGTGGTGATGTCGCGCAGCAGCCCGCTGCGATCGTTGGCCGTCACGCGTACCACCAGCGAATAACCGCTGGAGTAACTTTCGCCCCACACCGCATCGACAATGCGTTCCGGTGCATGCGAAATCAGTTCGCTGAGCTGATCGCAGTCGGCGCGGTGAATCGAAATGCCGCGCCCCTGGGTAATAAACCCGACAATATCATCGCCCGGAATCGGCTGGCAGCAGCGCGCAATGTGGTGCAGCAGATTGCCGACGCCCTCCACCACCACGCGGCCACTCTCTTTGCGCGCCGACGACGGCTGATGCGATTTCTGCGTCAGCTGACGCAGCGCCTCGCGATCTTCCTCTTCAGCGCTCGGCTTGTTGAGCTTCGCCTGCAGGAAATTAACCATCTGGTTAAGACGGATATCCCCGCCGCCAATCATCGCCAGCAGCTCATCCTGCGAGCTGACGTTATAACGCGGCAGCAGCAGCTTCTCGGCTTCGCGCATGCTGATATCCAGCTGGCCCAGCTCGCTATCCAGAATCTGCCGGCCGGCCGCGATATTTTTGTCGCGATCCTGTTTACGGAACCAGGCATGAATCTTCGAGCGCCCGCGGCTGGTGGTGATATAGCCGAGGTTGGGGTTCAGCCAGTCGCGGCTCGGGTTCGGCTGCTTCTGGGTGATCACCTCAATCTGATCGCCCATCTGTAGCTGATAGGTAAAGGGCACGATACGGCCGCCAATTTTGGCGCCGATGCAGCGATGACCAATATCACTGTGGATGTGGTAGGCAAAGTCGAGCGGCGTGGAACCGGCCGGCAAATCGACCACGTCGCCCTTTGGCGTAAACACGTACACGCGATCATCAAATACCTGGCTGCGTACCTCTTCCAGCATCTCGCCGGAATCCGCCATCTCTTCCTGCCAGGTAATCAGTTTACGCAGCCAGGCGATGCGCTCTTCGTGCCCTGCGGCACCGCGCGCGTTGCTGGCCGTCGGCCCTTCTTTGTACTTCCAGTGTGCCGCGACGCCCAGTTCAGCGTCCTCATGCATCTGGCGGGTACGGATCTGAATCTCGACCGTTTTGCCCTGCGGGCCCAGCACCACGGTATGAATCGACTGATAGCCGTTTGGCTTGGGATTGGCGACGTAATCGTCGAACTCACTAGGCAGATGACGATACAGCGTGTGGACGGTGCCGAGCGCGCCGTAGCAGTCCTGCAGGCGTTCAGCGACGATGCGCACTGCACGCACGTCGAACAGCTCATCAAACGCCAGCGACTTCTTCTGCATTTTGCGCCAGATGCTGTAGATATGCTTGGGACGGCCGTAAACTTCCGCACGCACGCCCTCTTTTTGCATCTCTTTACGCAGGTTATCGACGAAGTTATCAATGTATTGTTCACGATCGATGCGGCGTTCGTGCAGCAGTTTGGCGATGCGTTTGTATTCGTCAGGATGCAGGTAGCGGAAGCAGTAATCTTCCAGCTCCCATTTGAGCTGGCCGATACCAAGACGGTTGGCCAGCGGCGCATAAATGTTGGTGCTCTCTTTCGCCGCCAGCACGCGCTCATCTTCCGGCGCATCTTTCATCTCGCGCAGATGGGCAATACGTTCTGCCAGCTTGATGACCACGCAGCGGAAATCTTCCACCATCGCCAGCAGCATGCGGCGCACGTTATCCACCTGCTCCGAGGCCATCGAGTCGTTGTGAATGGCTTTCAGCTGGCGGATGGCATCCATATCGCGCACGCCGTGCACCAGCGAGACGATGCTTTTGCCAAAGGCCTTCTCCAGATCCTCTTCGCTCACCACGCCCGCATTGGCCAGCGGGAACAGCAGCGCGGCGCGCAGACTGTCGATGTCCATACTGAGCATGGTGAGAATTTCCACCATCTCAATACCGCGCCACAGCAGCAGAGCCTGATCTGGATGGTCGTGCGTTTCGGCTTCACAGTAGCGCCATGTTTCCGCCAGTCGTTCGCAGGATTGCGGATTACTGATACTCAAGCTGGCGATCCACTGGTCAAGGGCAAATTCTCCGGCCGTATTTAAATGCGCACTTCTAACCGCAACCATATCCTCTCCTGCCACAGCGACTTAAACATCGCTTATGTTTTGCTAAACAGCACCATGGATTCGAGATGGCTGGTATGAGGGAACATATCCAGCATCGCGACCCTTTCCAGATGGTAGCCCGCCGACAGTAATGTCTGACTGTCGCGGGCAAGTGTTGTCGGGTTACAGGAAACATAGACCACGCGTTGCGGCGCAAGTTTAACGATATGCGACATCACGCCCGCGGCCCCGGCACGCGCCGGATCCAGTAACACCTTATTAAATCCCTGCGCCGCCCAGGGCTGGCGCGAGACATCTTCCTCTAAATTGTGCTGGAAGAAGCAGACATTTCTGAGATTGTTAAGCTGAGCATTATACTCTGCCTGGCGCACTAATGCTGCAACGCCCTCCACACCCACCGCATTTTGTACGAACTTTCCTAGCGGCAATGTGAAGTTGCCCATGCCGCAGAACAGATCGAGCACCCGATCGTCCGGCTGCAGATCCAGCCAGGCAATCGCCTGTGCCACCATCTGCTGATTCACGCCATCGTTGACCTGAATGAAATCCTGCGGGCTAAAGGTTAGCTGCAAATCAAACGAGCGATAGTAAGGCTGCTCCGCGCCGAGCGCCTGCAGCGCGTCACCGCCGTCCGCCAGCCAGATCATCAGCCGGTGCTCATGCGAAAAACGTTCCAGTTTTGTCCGGTCCGCAGCGGAGAGCGCATCAAGATGGCGCAGCACCATTAGCGGACCGTTATCCGCCAGCACCAGTTCCACATGCCCCAGCCGTTTCACTGCGTGCAGGCTGCAGAGACATTGGTGCAGCGGCTGCAGCAGCGCCTCAAGCTCGGGCACCAAAACGGGGCATTGCGTCACATCAATCAGATCGTTACTGCCCGCCTGACGGAAGCCCATCTGCAGGCGCTGCTGCTTCGGCAGCCACTGCAAACCGAGACGCGCGCGCCGGCGATAGCCCCAGGGCGCAGCGCTGATGATCTCATCCACCTGCACCGGCAGCGCCGCTTCCTGACTCAGCATGCGGCCCAGCGCCCGCGCTTTGCTCTCCTGCTGCAGCGCCACGGACACGTGCTGCTGCTGGCAGCCGCCGCACACGCCGAAATGGATGCAGCGCGGTTGCTGGCGCTGCGGGCTCGGTTGTGTAATCTTTTTGGCTTTGCCGCGCGCAAACTGACGCTTATCTTCGGTCAGGATCACCTCGGCCTGTTCGCCGGGCAGCGCGCCGCTGACAAACAGCGTTTTACCGTTATGGCGCGCCACGCCCTGACCAAAGGGATCAAGCTCGTCAATGGTGACGCTGAGACGTTGCTTCGTCGTCACGCGCTGTTTTGCGGAGTAAAATTGCGCCATAGTATTGTGAATTCTCAGTTTTCATTAGGTGTGCAGCCGTATGCGGTTTTTGCACAGGGATAAAATGCCAGGAGTCGCCAGGCCACAATTATGACCAAATACAGCCTGCGGGCGCGAATGATGATTCTGATACTGGCGCCGACGCTGATGATTGGCCTGCTGCTCAGTACCTTCTTCGTGGTGCACCGCTACAACGAACTGCAGCACCAGGTGCGCGATGCCGGCGCTAACATTATCGAACCGCTGGCGGTGTCGAGCGAGTACGGCATGACGTGGCATAATCGTGATGCGATTCGCGAGCTGGTCAGCCTGCTGCATCGCCGTCATTCCGATATTGTCCGTGCCATTACGGTTTTCGACAACAACAATCACATCTACGTCAGCTCCAATAACAACCAGAACCTCGCGCTGCTGCAAAAAGCCGATATTTCCACGCTGGCGGATGGCGTGTCGGTGGAGCGACACGGCAACCTGATGGTGCTGCGCACGCCAATCATCTCTGAACGCTATTCGGTGGACGAACTGCCGGGTGAAGACGCCAAGCCGGCAGGGAATCCGCTGGGTTATGTGGCGATTGAGCTGGATCTGCAGTCGGTGCGGCTGGAGCAGTACAAAGAGGTGTTTGTCGCCACTCTGCTGCTGCTGTTTTGCCTGTGTATCGCCATGCTGTTTGCCTATCGACTGATGCGGGACGTCACCGGCCCGATTCGCAACATGGTTACCACCGTGGACCGCATCCGGCGTGGCCAGCTCGACAGCCGCGTGGATGGCTACATGCTGGGCGAGCTGAGCATCCTGAAAAACGGCATCAACGCCATGGCGATGTCGCTCACCGCCTACCATGAAGAGATGCAGCAGAACATCGACCAGGCAACCTACGATCTGCGCGAAACGCTCGAGCAGCTGGAGATTCAGAACGTCGAGCTGGACCTGGCGAAAAAGCGCGCCCAGGAAGCGGCACGCATCAAGTCGGAGTTTCTCGCCAATATGTCGCACGAGCTGCGCACGCCGCTCAATGGCGTGATTGGCTTTACCCGCCAGATGCTGAAAACCGGGCTGAGCACCAACCAGCGTGATTACATGAGCACCATTGAGCGCTCGGCCAATAACCTGCTGAGCATCATTAACGACGTGCTCGATTTCTCCAAACTGGAAGCTGGTAAGCTGGTGCTGGAGTCGATCCCGTTCCCGCTGCGCGCCACGCTGGATGAAACGCTGGTGCTGCTGGCGCCGTCCGCGCATGAGAAAGGCCTCGAGATCACCGTGTGCCTGGAGAAACAGGTGCCGGATAATGTGATTGGCGATCCGCTGCGTCTGCAGCAAATTCTGATCAACCTGATTGGCAACGCCATCAAATTCACCGAGCGCGGCCACATTGATCTGCGCGTCGAGCTGCGTCATCTCAGCATCACACGGGCGGAACTGGAGATTCAGGTGCACGATACCGGCATCGGTATCTCTGAGCAGCAGCAGTCGCAGCTGTTCCAGGCATTTCGTCAGGCGGACGCCAGTATTTCGCGCCGTCACGGCGGTACCGGTCTTGGCCTGGTGATTACGCAGAAACTGGTACACGAAATGGGCGGTGAGATCGCCTTCCACAGCCGGCAGAATCAGGGCTCCACCTTCTGGGTACAAGTACATCTGGATCTCAATCCTAACGCACCGGCGATTCCACGCATGCTGGACGATCTGCACGCCACGCCGCTGGCTTATATCGAACCCCATCCGGCGGTGGCGAAAGCGGTTCAGGAGATGCTGAGCATTACGCCTTTGCAGGTGCAGCACTTTGCCAGCCTTGACGATCTGCCCGACGCCCACTTCCCGCTGCTGCTGATGGGGCTGCCGGTCAGCGATCCGCATCCGGCTACGCTGTCCGATGCGCTGATTGCCCGCCTGCGCGCACACGCCGACTCCGTGCTGCTGGCGCTGCCAAGTGAAATGATGCTGTTCGCCGATGATTTGCGCGCGCGCGGTATCGCCGGCTGCATTGCCAAACCGGTGTCGCTGACGCGATTGCTGCCGATGCTGCTCGATCTCAACATGCGTCACAGCGACGCCGCCCCGCGCGGCGTAAGACAGCCGCTGACGGTGATGGCAGTGGATGATAATCCGGCCAACCTGAAGCTGATCGGCGCATTGCTGGAGGAGCAGGTCCAGAACATCATTCTGTGCGACAACGCCAGTCAGGCGATTCATCAGGCGCGGCAGCAGCGGCTGGACGTGATTCTGATGGATATTCAGATGCCGGACATCGACGGCATCCGCGCCAGCGAGATCATCCGCAGCCTGCCACAGCACGCCAGCACGCCGATTGTCGCGGTCACGGCGCATGCGCTGGATGGCGAACGCGAGCAGCTGATCGCCGCCGGCATGAATGATTATCTCGCCAAGCCGATTGATGAGGACAAGCTGAAGCAGCTGCTGCAGCGCTATGCGCCGGGCAGCGTGGCGAGCGCGGTGCGACAACCGGCGATCGCGCCCTCACTCGACTGGGCGCTTGCGCTGCGCCAGGCGGCGAATAAAGCCGAGCTGGCGCGCGATCTGCTGCAGATGCTGC
Organism: Pantoea sp. R102; assembly: GCF_004916815.1. Lineage (NCBI taxonomy): Bacteria > Pseudomonadati > Pseudomonadota > Gammaproteobacteria > Enterobacterales > Erwiniaceae > Pantoea > Pantoea sp. R102. Next base: position 395 of record NZ_SDFT01000176.1, on the reverse strand, counting down.
TGGATTTTCTGCCGGAAGTGGAGCAGCGCGTGGCGCAGTGTATGGCGCAGAATGACGTCGATGGGCTGCGCGAGATTATCCACAAGCTGCACGGCAGCGCCAGCTACAGCGGCGTGCCACGGCTGAAACAGCTGTGTCAGCAGCTGGAGAAGAGTCTGCATCAGGAGAGCGATATTGCAGCGCTGGAACCAGAGCTGCTGGAGCTGAGCGACGAGATGGCGAATGTGGCGCGCGAAGCGCGTCAGGTGCTGGGCGTGGCGTAGTGAGGGTTGTGGGTTGTGTGCTGGGCCCTCACCCTAACCCTCTCCCGGCGGGAGAGGGAACCGTCCGGTGCGATCCAGAGGAACAGCGCGAAATCCAAATCCGTGCACCATCAGCCCCCTCTCCCGCCTGCG
>NZ_SDFT01000175.1:0-7180 GCF_004916815.1 Pantoea sp. R102 | reverse complement strand
TGGCGCGGGTGCGCGCGCTGCCGGCGGCACAGCTGGTGGAGACGCTGATTGCAGAGTGGCAGCAGGCATAAAGCAGGCTGCTGCCACATAGTGTGTAACGTTACAGGCCGAGCGCGCGCGTTACCGCTTCCGGCATTGACGGGCGCCCATTGGCGAGGCAGGTGGCGACAAACGTGGCCTCGGCATACACCACGCCGTCGACCTTGATTTGCTGCACGAAGTTCACGCGGTTGCGCTTCTCATTCTGCTCCAGCGCGCAGGTGACTTCCACCTTATCGCCTTTCACCAGGCTCTTGCGGAAGCGCAGCGTGTACTCCAGCACCATGTAAATCTTGCCCTGACTGAACTCTTCTTCAATGTCGATACCCAGCGCCTCGCGCATGTAAGCGTGGCGCGTCCACTCCATGTAAAACGGGTAGTACAGCCCGTCGACCACGCCCTGAAAATCGATATGGCTTTCATCTACGTCATAGTGCTTTACGAACATTTTTGCATCCTGATAAGCGCGTTATGCGGTGAGGCAATGGGTATACCGAAGAATGACGCCGCGGGAAAACGGCAAGATGTTGCAAAGTAATTCCACTGTCGCCTGACGGAATGAATGCTGGTATTTTCCCGTGCTGCAGCAGAAACTGACAGCTGCATCACATATCCATAATCAACTGGCTACCTTTTTGTGACAAATCACGCAGCCCGGACACATTTTTCTGCGCAGGGTCGCGCGGCCAAACATAATGGTTTTACTATGTACACACATGTTGTACAGAGTAAAACAACAACACTGGCCGATTTGCGTTAAGCCATGACTCTGTGAGGAACTCTATGTCTGACAAGATAACCCGCGCGGCCGCTGTGCCCGATATTGAGCAGCAGACCGTAAAACGCGTCATCTGGCGCATTCTGCCGTTCCTGATCGTCTGCTATCTGATCGCCATTATTGATCGCGGCAACATCGGCATGGCGTCCCTGCAAATGAATGAAGACCTCGGGCTGAGCAAAGCGGTGTTTGGCCTGGCCAGCAGCCTGTTTTTTGTTGGCTATTTTCTGTTTGAGGTGCCAAGCAACCTCGCGATGCAGAAGATTGGCGCCAAAATCTGGATTTCGCGCATCATGGTGACCTGGGGCATTGTCTCGGTGTGCACCGCGTTCGTCAGCAGTGCGGAAATGCTGTACGTGCTGCGCTTTCTGCTGGGCGCTGCCGAAGCCGGCTTCTTTCCCGGCGTGATCCTATATTTGACTTACTGGATTCCGGCGAAATATCGCGCGCGCGTGATTGCGACCTTTATGGTGGCGATCCCGGCAGCCAACTTTATTGGCTCGCCGATCTCGGGCGCAATCCTGACGATGGACGGCTGGTTCGGCCTGCGCGGCTGGCACTGGCTATTTATCATCGAAGGATTCCCGGCGATTGTGCTGGGGGTGCTGGCTTTCTTCCTGCTCAGCAACCGTCCGGAAAATGCCCACTGGCTGACCAGCGAACAGCGCAACTGGCTGAGCGGCAAACTGGCTGAAGAGAATGCCCAGCGTAAAGCAATTGGTCATATCACCCTGTGGCAGCTGCTGCGCCACAAGCATATCTGGGTGATGGCGCTGATTTACGCCGGCGCGTCGGCAGCGGGTTCGACGCTGAGCGTCTGGTCACCGCAGCTGCTGAAATCATTTGGCCTGGATAACTTCACCACCGGTTTGATGAATGCGATCCCGTATGGTCTGGCATCGATTCTGATGATTGTCTGGGGCCGTAGTTCGGACCGCAGCGGTGAGCGTCGCTGGCACACCGCGCTGACGCTGTTCCTGATTGCCGGTGGACTGCTGGCGGCGTTCCTGACCGATACGCTGGCGGGCAGCGTGGTGATTCTGTCACTGGTGCTGATTGGTGCTTACTCGATGAAAGGGCCGTTCTGGGCGCTGGCCTCGGGCTGGATGTCCTCAACCACCGCAGCGGCCGGTCTGGCTGCTATCGGCGCGATGGCCAACCTGATTGGTGGCGGGCTGATGGTGAACGTTTACGGCATCATCAATGAGAAAACCGGCAGCCATGCGATGGCGATGATTCCTCTGGCGCTGCTGTGTGCGGCGGGCGGCATTGCGGTATTGCTGATGGGACGCAGCAAAAAGCTGCACGTTGAAGCGGAACAGCCGGTGGCCAGCACCGGGAAATAATCTCATGAGCCTGTGCCAGGGAGGGCACGTATCTGGCTCATCACGTCTGCCGTTATCCTGCTTTCATCCTGTAAAACATCCGTTTCCCGATGCGCCACAGGCACACCGGGAAACGCGGCGTTATTATCTCTGCTCAGCGCTGCGCTGGCGCCACGGATCTTTCACCATGGCGACCGCCAGTGCGCCAATCATCAGGACTGCCGCCACCGCCAGCAGCGCCCACATAAAGCCGCCGGTAGACTGACGCACATAGCCGATCAGCGACGGGCCGAAGAAGCCGCCGAGATTACCAATCGAGACAATCATGGCTAAGCCGCCTGCGGCGGCATTGCCGGTTAAAAAGCCGGAAGGCAGCGCCCAGAACGAGGCCTGAAACGCCAGAATACCGCTGACGGTGCAGCACAGCGCCAGCATTTTGATCACCGGCGCATCGCTCAGCGCGCTGCACATCAGGGCTAAGGCGGCGATCACCAGCGCGCCGCTGATCCAGCGAATACGGTGCGCTGATGCATTAGCGCGGCGCGCCCACAACAGCATGCTCACGGCACCGCAGACATAGGGCAGCGCGGCAAGAAAGCCGGTTGCCGTATGGCTCACACCGAGCTGTTTGATGATCTGCGGCATCCACAGTCCCACGCCGATCGAACCCACAATGCCGCAAAAGTTAATAAACGCCAGCAGATACAGCAGCGGATTGCGCAGCGCGTCGCGCATCTGGGAACCGTGCGTTGCCGCGATTTGCTGCTGCTCATCGGCCAGCCGGCGGCTCAGCAACTGCTGTTCACGCGGTGCCAGCCAGCGCGCTTTCTCCGGCCGGTCGCTCAGGACAAACAGGCACATGACGCCGAGGATCACCGCCGGTAAGCCTTCAATCAACAGCAGCCACTGCCAGTTACGGATATGCTCATGGCCGGTGATCTGCATCAGCGCGCCGGAAATCGGTGAGCCGATGATATTGGCCACCGGAATGCCGACCAGGAACGCGGCGGTGATTTTGGCGCGCCAGCTGCCAGGGAACCAGTAGGTAAAGAACAGATAGATGCCGGGGGTAAAGCCGGCCTCTGCTACGCCGAGACAGAAGCGCGCAATGGCAAAGCTGACGGGGCCGCTGATGAACGCGGTCGCCATCGAAATCAACCCCCACGAAATCATGATGCGCGCGATCCAGATGCGCGCTCCCACTTTTTGCATGATCAGGTTGCTGGGAATTTCAAACAGGAAATAGCCGATAAAAAACATGCCCGCGCCAAAGCCAAACTGTTCGGCGGTGATGCCGAGATCGGCGTTCATGCCCAGCGCGGCAAAGCTGACATTGGTGCGGTCAAGGTAGCTGACCACATAACAGATAAAGATAAACGGCAGAATGCGACGAAAGGCTTTGGCGGCCGCCTGCTCACTGTCCTGGAAATCCTGTTCGCTGAGCGTTTCATGGCGGGGTGGCACCGCAGCCGGCTGAGCCGGCGCAGGGCTGGATGTTGAGTGCAGGGTCATAGTAATCTCCGGTGCGTTCGGATGACGCAGAGTTGTAGTCAGAGAAACGAGGTATCGATGGCCGGTAACGCGCGGCCTGGTGTGTTCTGGGTGCAGGTCAGGATGCTGCCGCTGACCGATTCGGTGATAAACAGCTGATTAAGGTTGGCCCCGCCGAAGCACAGGTTGGTGGTGGAACGACCCAGCGGACTGAGCAGAATCTCTTCCGGTTCAGCCAGATCGTTAAGACGCCAGACGCGCCCGAGGCCGGGATTGGCAATCAGCAGTTCGCCGCGCTGATTGATGGTCAGCCCGTCCGGCCCGCTGGGTCCGTGTGAGGTAAAGAACAGTCCAACTTTGCTCACCGAACCATCCGCCAGCAACGGCACGCGCCACACGCAGTTGCCGCGCGTCATCGCCACGTAGAGGATTTTCTCATCCGGCGACAGTACCAGGCCGTTCGGGCTCGGGCAGTTATCCAGCAGCAGATCCAGCCGGCCATCCGGGCTGAGCCGATAGACGCGTCCGCTGGCATCGTGCAGCCCGGTCTGGCCCTGATCGGTGAAATAGAGATTGCCGCGGCTGTCGGGGGTTAAGTCGTTGACGCCGCGAAAGCTTTCGCTGTTACGCCGCGTCAGCCACGGCGTGATAGTGGCGCTGCTGATTGACAGCTTCATCAGGCCGTTACGGTAATCGGTGATGATCAGCGTGTCCGGATCGGTCAGCTTCATGCCGTTGGGCTCACCGTCATACTGCACCACCAGCTCCCAGTTGCCGCTCATATCGACGCGAAAGATGCGGCCATAGGGAATATCGGTGACATACAGACAGCCGGAGGGATGCCACACCGGGCCTTCGAGAAAGGAGTCGGTAAGCTGGCCGCCGCGATTGGCGGCAGCCCAGACATTGCCGGCGTCCGGCCGGCGAAACGCTTCAGGCAGGCGCGAAAACAGCGTTAACTCGCGCACCTCCGGTACGGTGAGCACGGTCATGATACCGCCTCCTGCTCCTGCAGAACCTGCAACGCGTTGCGCGCGGCACCGGTGCCCATGCGCACGTAGGCATTGTCGCTCACGCCGCCAATGTGCGGCGTAATAATCACGTTGTTAAGCGACTGCCACAGATGCGGTGCAGTCAGCGGCTCGCTGGTGAAGCTGTCCAGTCCGGCGGCACGCAGCGTGCCGTTTTGCAGCGCGGTCGCCACCGCCTGATCGTCAATCAGTCCGCCGCGCGCGGTGTTGACCAGAATCGCGCCAGGCTTAAAACGGGCGAGGGCGGCCGCGTTGATCATCTGGTGATTGCTGTCCGTCAGCGGACAGTGCAGCGACACCACATCGGCACGGCTGTACAGTTCATCCAGTGATTCAACCGCTTCACAGCCAGCCGGCAAGGTTTGCGCATAAGGATCGTAGGCCAGCACCTGCATACCGAAGGCCTGGCCGATGCGCGCCACGCGGCTGCCGATGGCACCCAGACCGACCAGGCCGAGCGTGCGTCCTTCCAGCTCCAGCGATTTATGCTGCGCTTTATCCCAGTGTCCGTCGCGCATCCGGCGGTCCAGCTGCGGCACGGATTTAGCACAGGCGAGGATCAGCGCCCAGGCATGCTCCGACACGGCGGCGGCATTGGCGCCCACTGCCGCGCGGACCGCAATCTGGCGTTCCGCCGCTGCCTGCTGATCGATAACGTCAATACCGCTGCCGTGCTTGGAGATCACGCGCAGCGCCGGCGCGGCGTCCATGATGCGCCCGTTGATTTTGCCATAGCGCACAATGATCGCCTGAGGATTATGGCGCTCGCACAGCGCGATCAAATCGGCTTCCTGCGGCTGGCGTCCGGCATAAATCAGCTGATAGTCCTGCAGCAGCTCGACGGCTTCAGCAGCCAGGTCGCTGCCGGTGATGAGGATAGTTTTTACGTTGCTCATTACAGCGATTCTCCTTCTGCTAACATACCCGCCGCGCGCAGAGCACCTTCCAGCCAGCCCGGACGTAAATCGCCCTGCTTAATACCCGCGATGCGGCGCGTTTCGGCGTCCAGCTTCTTCGCCGCCAGGGCAATGATGCGTTCCACATCCTGTTTAGCGATCACCACCACGCCATCGGCATCGCCGACCACCAGGTCGCCCGGCTCAATCGACGCACCGGCCACCGACACCGGATGGTTAACGCGTCCGGGAATACTTTTGGTGGGGCCGCTCGGGTTGAGGCCGGCAGCAAACACCGGATAGCTGCCCTGCGCGAGGGCGTCAGCATCACGCACCGCGCCATCAATGATGATGCCGGCGATGCCGGACGCTTCGGCCTGGGTTGCCATGATTTCACCCAGCAGCGCGCAACTGATGTCGCCTTTGCCGTCTACTACCAGCACATCACCCGGCTGGGCGATAGCCAGCGCCGCGTGAATCGCCAGGTTATCGCCCGGACGCACTTCCACCGTGATGGCCGGCCCGGCGACTTTCATCTGCGGCGACAGCGGCTTAACGCGGCCATGCAGGGTGCCGCGACGACCGGCGACATCGGCCAGAATCGCCGCCTGGAATGCGGCGGCCTGGCTGACGGACAGGGCGCTGACGCGCTCGATGTTGCGGTTGATCAGGTTATTTGCAGACACAGACATAATTCACCTCGTGGTTTGTTTTACCTGGTACAACAATGTTGTACAATATAAAACAACTATATCGACGATCTGACGCCGCATGCCAGTGTTACGAAGGTGTTTGTGATGTAAACACGATGTGACTCACAGTTTTCAGGTACACTCAGGACGGCACAAATCAGGAGGAAAAAATGGGAAATGAAGGCGTTAATGCGGTGGAGAAGGCGTTGTCGCTGCTGGATTGTTTTAAGCCGGGCGAAGAGAGCCTGTCGCTGACTGCGCTGTCGCAGCTTTCCGGCTATCACAAAACCACTGTCTATCGTCTGATGAACTCGCTGGAAAGGATGGGCTATGTGGTGCGCAGTGACAGCGGTGTCTACACGCTCGGCCCGCGTCTGTTATACCTCGGCAAGCTTTATGAGCAATCATTCCATCTGGCCAGCGTGGTGCAGCCGGAATTGCAGGCGCTGGCAACGGCGACCAACGAGAGCGCCAGCTGGTACGTACTGGATAACGGCCAGCGTCTGTGCCTGTTTCGTGCTGAATCGTCTGATGGCCTGCGTCATACGCGCCTGCCGGGGACAATTTTTCCGCTCGATAACTCAGCCATCAGTAAGGTGCTGCGTTTCTGGGGCATGAATGAAAATCTCTTCGATGCGCTGCCGTCGCTGCCAATATTCAGCTCGGGCGCGCGCGATCCGCACATCGCGGCCTTTGCCGTACCGGTATTCGCCGAAAATGACCGGCTGACCGCTGCGCTGGCGCTGACCGGCCCGGTTTCGCGTCTGACGCTGAATCGCAAAGATGAAGAGTTAGGCGTGTTGATGCGCGAAGCGGCTGCACGCCTGTCAGCCAAACTGGGCGCGCGCAAAGCATTTTGTGATGCGGTTTATGCGGCTAAATAAGGCTGCGCATTACTCACTCACCGGCGGGCCAGCAGGCCTGCCGC
>NZ_SDFT01000174.1:0-14307 GCF_004916815.1 Pantoea sp. R102 | reverse complement strand
CCTCAATCTTTGTTGAACCGGCGAAAATCCTGTTCCTCAATAACGCCATCAACCACGGTATCTTCTCGCCGCTGGGTATCCAGCAGGCCAGCGAAGCGGGCAAATCGATCTTCTTCCTGATTGAAGCGAACCCGGGTCCGGGTATGGGCGTGCTGGTTGCTTATATGATCTTCGGCCGCGGCAGCGCCAAGCAGTCGGCGGGCGGTGCAGCGATCATCCACTTCCTTGGCGGTATCCACGAAATCTACTTCCCGTACGTGCTGATGGCGCCGCGCCTGCTGCTGGCAGTAATCCTCGGCGGTATGACCGGTGTGTTCACCCTGACGCTGCTGAACGGCGGTCTGGTATCACCGGCCTCACCAGGTTCGATTCTGGCCGTGCTGGCGATGACGCCAAAAGGCGCTTACTTCGCTAACATCGCGGCTATCGTTGCGGCTTTCGCCGTCTCCTTCGTGGTCTCCTCGATTCTGCTGAAAACCAGCAAAGTAAAAGAAGAAGACGACATTGAAGCGGCGACCCAGCGCATGAAAGACATGAAAGCGCAGTCAAAAGGCCAGGCCGTTGCCGGTTCACCGGTGGTTGCCGATGCCAGCAGCGTTGACGTCAGCCACGTGCGTAAAATTATCGTCGCCTGTGATGCCGGTATGGGCTCCAGCGCGATGGGTGCAGGCGTGCTGCGCAAGAAGGTGCAGGATGCGGGCCTGAGCAATATCTCTGTGACCAACAGCGCGATTAACTCGCTGCCGGGCGATGTCGATCTGGTGATTACTCACCGCGATCTGACCGAACGTGCGATGCGTCAGGCGCCACAGGCGCAGCACATCTCGCTGAACAACTTCCTCGACAGCGCGCTGTACACCAACCTGACTGAGCGTCTGGTGGCGGCGAACCGCAGCGAAGCCCACCGTGAAACGGTGCAAACCGCGCTGGCAGACAGCTATGACGACGGCAGCGCGCACCTGTTCAAACTGGGCGCTGACAACGTGTTCCTCGGCCTGAGCGCCAGCAATAAAGAGCAGGCGATTCGCTTCGCCGGCGAGCAGCTGGTGAAAGGCGGCTACGTGCAGCCGGAATACGTTGAAGCGATGCTGGCGCGCGAGCAGCTGACGCCAACCTACCTCGGTGAATCCATCGCCGTGCCGCACGGCACCGTTGAAGCCAAAGACCGCGTGCTGAAAACCGGCGTGGTATTCTGCCAGTATCCGGCCGGCGTGCAGTTTGGCGATGAGCCGGACGAAGTCGCGCGACTGGTGATTGGTATTGCCGCACGCAATAACGAACACATTCAGGTGATCACCAGCCTGACCAATGCGCTCGATGACGACAGCGTAATCGAGAAGCTGGCGAACACCACCAGCGTGCAGGACGTGCTGGATCTGCTGTCTGGCAGCACTGCCAACGCGTAATTCGCGGTTTTAACTTCCCTGGGGCGGGCAAGCCCGTCCCCACTTTCCGGGGCGGACATGCCCGCCCTTTCGTCATTTGATATGGGTCAAATTTATGAAAGCGTTACATTTTGGAGCAGGTAACATCGGCCGTGGATTTATCGGTAAGCTGCTGGCGGATGCCGGTATCGAACTGGTGTTTGCTGATGTGAATCAGGTGGTGCTTGATGCCCTTAACGCCCGTCATGAGTATCCGGTTCACGTGGTGGGCGAGCAGGCGCAGGTCGAAATCGTTACCGGCGTCAGCGCGGTGAACAGCACCAGCGACGACATCGTCACGCTGATCGCTGAGGTTGATATCGTTACCACGGCGGTTGGTCCGCAGATCCTTGAGCGCATCGCGGGCAGCGTGGCGCAGGGTCTGGCCAAACGCAGTGACAACGGTAATGTCCGTCCGCTGAATATCATCGCCTGTGAAAACATGGTGCGCGGCACCAGCCAGCTGAAGCAGCACGTACTGAAGGCGCTGCCGCAGCAGTATCATGCGTGGGTTGAAGAGCATGTTGGCTTTGTCGATTCGGCAGTTGACCGCATCGTGCCGCCATCTGAAGCCGGCAGCACCGATCCGCTGGAAGTTACGGTAGAAACCTTCAGCGAGTGGATCGTCGACAAAACCCAGTTTAAAGGCGCGCTGCCGGACATTCCTGGCATGGAGCTGACCGATAACCTGATGGCGTTCGTCGAGCGCAAGCTGTTTACCCTCAACACCGGTCACGCCATTACCGCTTATCTCGGCCAGCTCGCCGGTCACGCCACCATTCGCGAAGCCATTCTCGACCAGAAAGTGCGTGCCGTGGTGCAGGGCGCGATGCAGGAGAGCGGCGCTGTGCTGATCAAGCGTTATGGTTTCGATGCGGAGAAACATGCCGCGTATATCCAGAAAATCCTGACACGTTTCGAAAACCCGTACCTGAAAGATGACGTCGAGCGCGTCGGCCGTCAGCCGCTGCGTAAGCTGAGTGCCGGCGATCGCCTGATCAAGCCAACGCTGGGCACGCTGGAGTATCAGCTGCCGCACGCCAGCCTGGTGCAGGGTATTGCTGCCGCGATGCACTATCGCAGCGAAGCCGATCCGCAGGCGCAGGAGCTGGCGTCACTGATCGCGCAGAAAGGCCCACAGGCGGCGCTGGCGGAGATTTCTGGCCTTGATGCCAATAGCGAAGTGGTGAGCTCAGTGGTGAGCGCTTACCACGCTATGGCATAATGCGCGCCCTTTAGTGGTCAATTCGGGCACGGCAGCCGCGTGCCCGTCGACGGTAGCTGAATGATGCAGGCAATAATGGAAGAGAAGCAGGCTTTTGAAAACCGGGTGCTTGAGCGGCTGAACGCCGGTCGTTCGGTGAGAAGCTTCCTGATCGCCGCTGTCGAACTGCTGGCGGAAGCAGTCAATCTGCTGGTGCTGCAGGTCTTTCGCAAAGACGACTACGCGGTGAAATATGCGGTGGAACCGCTGCTGCTGGGCGACGGCCCGCTGGGCGAGCTCTCGGTACGCCTGAAGCTCATCTACGGCCTGGGGGTGATCAATCGCCACGAATACGAAGACTGCGAGCTGCTGCTGGCGCTGCGTGAGGAGCTGAATCACGACACCAGCGACTACCGCTTTACCGACGATGAAATACTCGGCCCGTTCGGCGAACTGCACTGCGTGCTGGCCTGGCCGCCGCAACCCGATTTCACCCGCGACGACGCCGCGCTGCGCGCCATGCAGCAGCAGCGCTACCTGCAGATGGTGCGCTCCACCATGGTGCTGTCGCTGACCGAGCTGATTTCCCGTATCTCGCACAAACAGGCCTTCAAGAAGCCCGCCGTGTAACGCTTCCCCTGCGGCGCTGTTGCCACGCGCCGCTGTTCTCTCCGCCACAGACAAAATATTACGCAGGATATTGATGCAGCGCTTTTTTTGGCGGTTGATGATTTTGCCAACAATCGTCAGATAGCGATATACTTACCGCTCCTGTGGCAAACAGACGACATCCCTATGAAATACGATACATCTGAACTCTGCGACATCTACCATGAAGAAGTGAACGTTGTTGAACCGCTTTTTTCGAACTTTGGTGGGCGCACCTCATTCGGTGGTCAAATTACCACAGTGAAATGTTTCGAAGACAACGGCCTGCTGTATGACCTGCTCGAAGAGAACGGTCGCGGTCGCGTGCTGCTGGTCGATGGCGGCGGCTCAGTGCGGCGCGCGCTGGTTGACGCACAGTTAGCAAGACTGGCGGCGCAAAACGAGTGGGAAGGCATCGTGGTGTACGGCTCGGTTCGCCAGGTCGATGAGCTGGAAGAGCTGGAGATCGGCATTCAGGCGATTGCAGCCATTCCGGCTGGCGCCGCAGGCGAAGGCATCGGCGAGAGCGACGTGCGGGTTAACTTCGGCGGCGTCACCTTCTTCTCCGGCGATCATCTCTACGCCGACAACACCGGTATGATCCTGTCTGAAGACGCGCTCGACATCGAGTAAGCGACAAACAAAAACGGGTGCCGCGGCACCCGTTGGTTTAAGCGCTGAGGCTTAAACTTCTTCCATTTTTCCCAGCAGTGCACGCAGGCGCTCCTGCCATACATGCTGCTCTTCTTTCAGGTGCTGATTTTCACGCGCCAGCGCTTCGTGATTGCCGGATGCCTGGCTCATTTCATTTTTCAGGTTATTGTTCTGCTCTTTCAGCTCTTCAATTTCCATCTGCAGCAGGGTGATGGTATCAATCGCCTGCTGTACTTTCGCTTCCAGTTTCTCGAATACTTCAAATGACATCTTTCTGACCTCTCCTAAATCGTGCAAGGCGTTGATAGACCGGGCGTGCCTTAAAATAGTGCGTCCAGCCACGATGTCCCGATTGTATGTAGCCACACCCGGCAAGTCCAGCAGCACAAGGCCTGCGAGGGAAGTCTGTAACACTTTTCAGTTTATACCTGGAAAACGCGCAACTTCGCGCATTTTGCGCGCGGTCACACGCGCAGGGTGCAGCGCAGCGGGGGTTTTTGGCCCTAAACACAGGCAAAAGACGCGAAAACGCGCATTTTTATGACACGGCACACAAAATTCGATTTCGCTATTTCTCGTTTATGCTCGTTAACGATAAATTCACATCAACCCTACATTAGAGCTGGGCGACTCAAGGATTGAGAACAAAAACTGATAAAATTTAACCTCGCTTCAGGAATTCCATTATGAGTCAGACAACGAACACACTCAAAGGTCAGTGCATCGCCGAGTTCCTCGGTACCGGTTTGATCATCTTTTTTGGTGCCGGCTGTGTGGCGGCGCTGAAGCTGGCCGGTGCCGCATTCGGCCAGTGGGAAATTTGTATCATCTGGGGTCTTGCTGTCTCCATGGCGGTTTATCTGAGCGCAGGCGTATCCGGCGCTCACCTCAATCCGGCAGTCACGGTTGCCCTGTGCCTGTTCGCCAACTTCGAAGGCCGCAAAGTTTTACCTTATATTGTTTCGCAAATCGCTGGCGCGTTCTGTGCGGCGGCGCTGGTCTACGGTCTTTACTACAATCTGTTCTTTGATTACGAAGCCAGCCACCAGATGGTACGCGGCAGCGTGCAGAGCCTCGATCTGGCCGGTATCTTCTCCACCTATCCGAACCCGCACATCACCGTGGCGCAGGCGTTCCTGGTGGAAATGGTAATTACCGCCGTGCTGATGGCGGTGATCATGGCGCTGACCGACGACGGCAACGGCGTACCGCGTGGCCCGCTGGCGCCGCTGCTGATTGGTCTGCTGGTGGCGGTGATTGGCGGTTCCATGGGTCCGCTGACCGGCTTCGCCCTGAACCCGGCGCGTGACTTCGGTCCGAAGCTGTTCGCCTTCTTCGCGGGCTGGGGTAACGTGGCGTTCACCGGTGGTAAAGATATTCCTTACTTCCTGGTGCCAATTTTTGGCCCGCTGGTCGGAGCCTGCCTCGGTGCCTTTGGTTATCGTGCGCTGATTGGCCGTCACCTGCCGGGCAACCTTGCAGAAACCAGTAAAACAGAAAAACCGGTCGCGCGCGCTGAGCAGCGTAAAGCGTAAGTTTCATCGTTAATCATCAGGAAACCATAATGACTACGACTGATAAAAAATATATTGTCGCGCTCGATCAGGGCACAACCAGCTCACGTGCCGTGGTGCTCGATCATGACGCCAACATCGTCGCCGTCTCACAGCGCGAATTCACCCAGATCTACCCGAAAGCCGGCTGGGTTGAACACGATCCGATGGACATCTGGGCCTCGCAGAGCTCCACGCTGGTGGAAGTGCTGGCGCACGCTGATATCCGTTCTGACCAGATCGCCGCCATCGGTATCACCAACCAGCGTGAAACCGCGATTGTCTGGGACAAAGAGACCGGCAAACCAATTTACAACGCCATCGTCTGGCAGGATCCACGTACCGCCGACTACTGTAACAAGCTGAAGAAAGAGGGTCTGGAAGAGTACATCCAGCACACCACCGGTCTGGTGATTAACCCGTACTTCTCCGGCACCAAGGTGAAATGGATTCTCGACCACGTGGAAGGCGCACGCGAGCGGGCGAAACGCGGCGAACTGCTGTTCGGTACCGTCGACACCTGGCTGGTGTGGAAAATGACCCAGGGCCGCGTGCACATCACCGATCACACCAACGCATCGCGTACCATGATGTACAACATCCACAAGCTGGAGTGGGATGCGCGCATGCTGGAGATTCTGGATATTCCGCGTGAAATGCTGCCGGAAGTGAAAGGATCGTCCGAAATCTACGGCCAGACCAACATTGGTGGTAAGGGCGGCACGCGTATTCCTATCGCCGGTATCGCCGGTGACCAGCAGGCTGCGCTGTATGGTCAGCTGTGTGTGCAGCCTGGTATGGCGAAAAACACCTACGGCACCGGCTGCTTTATGCTGATGAACACCGGTACCGAAGCGGTTACTTCTACTCACGGTCTGCTGACCACCATCGCCTGCGGTCCACGCGGCGAGGTGAACTACGCGCTGGAAGGTGCCGTGTTCATCGGTGGTGCGTCCATTCAGTGGCTGCGCGATGAGATGAAGCTGATCAGCGATGCGGGCGACTCCGAATACTTCGCGATGAAAGTCAAAGACACCAACGGCGTGTACATGGTGCCGGCCTTTACCGGTCTTGGCGCACCGTACTGGGACCCGTATGCGCGCGGCGCAATCTTCGGTCTGACCCGTGGTGCCAACGCCAACCACATCATTCGCGCCACGCTGGAGTCCATTGCTTATCAGACGCGTGATGTGCTGGAAGCGATGCAGAACGATGCCGATACCCGCCTGCAGTCGCTGCGCGTGGATGGCGGTGCGGTGGCCAACAACTTCCTGATGCAGTTCCAGTCGGATATTCTCGGCACGCGCGTGGAGCGTCCGGAAGTGCGCGAAGTGACCGCGCTGGGAGCGGCTTACCTCGCCGGTCTGGCAGTCGGTTTCTGGAACGATCTGGAAGAAGTTCGTGCTAAAGCCGTGGTGGAACGCGAGTTCCGTCCAAGCATTGAAACCACCGAACGCAACGTACGCTATGCCGGCTGGAAAAAAGCCGTGGCGCGCGCTCAGGCGTGGGAAGAAGAAGAGTAACACTGTGCTGACCCGCGGCGCCCTGCCGCGGGTTTTTCCCGTCCCCCTGCCCCGCTGTGCTACACTGCCCGCCTGTTTTTTGTCAGGTGCAGACCATGAAACGAGAACTCGCGATTGAATTTTCCCGTGTGACCGAAGCCGCTGCGTTAGCGGGCTATCACTGGTTAGGACGCGGCGACAAGAATGCCGCCGACGGCGCCGCCGTCAACGCCATGCGCATTATGCTCAACACCATCAACATCGACGGCCAGATCGTGATTGGCGAGGGCGAAATCGACGAAGCACCGATGCTCTACATTGGTGAAAAAGTCGGTACCGGCCACGGCGATGCGGTGGACATTGCAGTTGATCCTATCGAAGGCACGCGCATGACTGCGATGGGCCAGGCCAACGCGCTGGCGGTGCTGGCGGTGGGCGATAAAGGCAGCTTCCTGCACGCACCTGATATGTATATGGAAAAGCTGATTGTCGGTCCGGGCGCGCGCGGCGCTATCGATCTCAACCAGCCGCTCGCCACCAATCTGCAGGCGATTGCGCAGGCACTCAATAAACCGCTTAGCCAGCTGACGGTGTCGATTCTCGCCAAACCGCGTCACGATGCGGTCATCGCGCAGCTGCAGCAGCTGGGCGTGTGGCGCGCCATCGATCGCCATAGCGAAGATTTTGTGGCGGTGATTCGAACGCTGACCCGGGAACGCGGTGTGGATGTGGTGCTGGATAACGTCGGCGGTGACTACATTGCGCGCAACCTCAGCGTGCTGGCAGCGGGCGGGCGGCACGTCAGCCTCGCCTTTATGCAGCGGGCCACGGTGGAGATCGATTTACAGTTGATCATGCGCAAAGGCTTAAGCCTGACCTCTTCCACGTTGCGACCGAAAAGCGCGGCGGAAAAAGCGCGTCTGGCGCAGTGCGTGCGCGCCCATCTGCTGCCTTTACTGGCTGCCGGGCGCATCACGCCGCGCGTGCATCAGCGATTGCCGCTGATGACCGCCGCGCAGGCGCACCGCATCCTTGAAGCCAATGCCAATATCGGCAAAGTGCTGCTGCTGCCAGATGCGGAGGCTATGCCATGATGGAACTCTATTACGCCTCTACCTCGCCTTACGTGCGAAAAGTAATGGTGTGCGCCCAGCTGCTGGGTCTGGCGCCGGAGATCACCCTGCTGGCGTCGGCGGCGCACCCCATCGAGCGCGATGCGCGCATTGCCGCGTTTAATCCGCTGGCTAAAGTGCCGGCGCTGCGCACCGAACAGGGACTATGTTTATACGACAGCCGGGTGATCTGCGAATACCTTAACCAGCGCGCCGCGGGCCAGTTGCTGCCGGCAGACGGCGAGGCACGCTGGCTGTGCCTCACGCGCCAGGCGCTGGGTGATGGGCTGCTGGACGCCGCGCTGCTGGCGCGCTACGAAACCAGCGCTCGTCCGCTGGAAAAGCAGTGGTCAGCGTGGCGCGATGCGCAGCTGACCAAAGTGGCGGCTGCGCTGGCGGCCATTGAGCAGCAGGCGGAGGCGTTCAGCCGCACGCCCGACGATCTCGGGTTGATCGCCATCGGCTGCGGATTGGGCTACCTCGACTTCCGTTTTGCTGAACTCAACTGGCGCGCCACGCATCCGCAGAGCGCCGCCTGGTTTGCCCTCTTTGACGCGCACCCGGCGATGGCCGCGACGCGCCCACACCTGTAACGGAGCCGCCATGTCTCAGATTTTCTTTCTCAATGGGCCCAATGCCAATCTGTACGGCATGGATCGCCACGGTACTTACGGCAGCGACAGTTTCGCCAGCATCGGCGAGCGCTGTCAGCGGCGCGCCGACGCGCACGGCCTCAGGCTGCAGTTTCGTCAGAGCAACCATGAAGGGGTGCTGGTGGACTGGATTCAGGAAGCGCGCCAGCAGGCGGACGGGCTGATCATCAATGCCGCCGGGTTGTCGTACCGATCAGTACCGATTCTGGATGCGCTGCTGATGTTCGATGGCCCGATCATCGAAGCGCACATGAGCAATATCTGGCAGCGCGAGCCGTTTCGTCATCAGTCGCTGGTGTCGAAAGCCGCCACCGGCGTGATCGCCGGGCTGGGCGCGCTGGGTTATGAACTGGCTATCGATGCGTTGGCGACGCTGCTACAGGAGCCCAGCGCATGACGACGCTGGTGTTTTATAGCGAGTTCGACAGCTTCGAGGCGTGGTCGGCGCTGCTGGCACCGCAATTACCGGATGTCACTATCTGCCGTGCCGACCAGGTCGAGGATGCCGATAGCGTGCAGTTTGCGCTGGCGTGGAAGCCGCCGCGCGGTTTTTTTGCCCCGTATCGCCAGCTGAAACTGCTGGTGAATCTGGGCGCGGGCGTCGACTCGCTGGTAGGGCGCGACGACCTGCCTGACATCCCGATCGTCCGGCTATCGGACCCGGATATGGCGCGCATGATGGCCGGTTACGTGCTGTTTGCCGTGCTGCGTTACGCGCGTGACATACCGGCATTTGAGCGCGCACAGCGTGAACGTCGCTGGCATTATCTGCATCCGCGCGAGCCGGCGTCGATTCGCGTGGGCGTGTTGGGACTGGGCGAACTGGGTGCGTATGCGGCGCGCGAGCTGGCGCGTCAGGGCTTTGACGTGCGCGGCTGGTCGCGGTCGCCCAAAGCGCTGGACGGCATTCACTGCGTCAGCGGTATGCAGGCGCTGGATGCGTTTCTGGGCAGCAGCGACATTCTGGTGGTGATGCTGCCGCTCACGCCGGAAACCCACGGTTTGCTGGATGCGCAGCGTCTGGCGCGGTTGCCACCGGGTTGCGCGCTGATCAACGTGTCGCGCGGCGCGATTGTCGATCAGCCCGCGCTGACCGCGGCGCTGCAGAGCGGACAGATCGCCCACGCCACATTAGACGTGTTCGATCGTGAGCCGCTGCCGCCCGACGATGCGCTGTGGGGCATGGAGAATGTGCTGATCACGCCGCATCTGGCGTCGGTAGCGATCCCGGCCAGCGCCGCGCGTCAGGTGGCTGATAACATCCAGCGGGTGATGCGCGGCGAGCCGGTGCTCAACCAGGTGTTTCCCGCGCGGGGTTACTGAGCGCGTCAGGCGACGCGCACCACCTGCGGGTCGAAGTAGCTTGGCGCGGCCATACCGGGAATGTATTGATCGGAGATGAACATGCGGCAGCGTTCGGCGAAGGCGTTGACCACCATTGACTGCTGCACGTGGGCCACCGTGGCGTATCCCAGCAACATCGGCCGGTTCACGCCGGCAAGGCGCACGCGGATCACCCGTTTGCCATCCTGCGACAGATTGGCTTTGGGCCGCACATTGGCGATGCCAAATCCCACGCCGTTGGCCACCATCGCGCGTACCACTTCCATATTGCCGGAGCGCATCACAATGTTGGGCGTCACGCCCGCTTCGCTAAACAGGCTGAGAAAATATTCGCGGCTCCACGGCATATCCAGCAGCACCATCGGCACCGTAGCGAGATCCTGAATGGTCACCGCAGACTGACTGGCAAACGGATGATGTTCGCCGACCATCACATACGGTGGCAGCTGCGCCAGCGACTGAAACGCGATGTCGCTGGCCGGCACCAGATCGTAGGTCAGCGCGATATCGATATCGGCGGCGCGCAGCTGTTTCAGCAGCTGTTCATGATTGCCCTCCACCAGCGTGATGCGCACGCCGGGGAAGGCACGGCCAAAGCCAAACACCAGCTCCGGCGTCAGCATCGGGGCCAGCGTGTCGAGACAGCCGACGCGCAGCGGGCCGCGCACGTTATTCAGCGACTCTGAGGCGATGGTATACAGATTCGACATCTGTTCCAGAATCAGCTTCGCCTCTTTTAATACCTGATGGCCAATGGCGGTGAGCGACACGCCCTGCGCGTGGTGGCGCACAAACAGCTGTACCCCCAGCTCGGATTCGATGTGGGTAATGGCGGCCGAGATCGACGGTGACGACACGTGAATACGTTCGGATGCGCCAATAATGCTGCCGGCTTCGCCGGACGCGACGAAGTATTCCAGCTGGCGCTGGGTGATGCGACTGAGCATGCAGATTCTCCTGGTGTCGCCAGCGCGATCTTGTCGCGCCGGCTTTTCTATTTACCCCTGTTTCCATGCATTTATCATGCCGGACAGCGAATGGCAGCATAATCCCCTGCCTGAGCCTTCACGCCCATTCGCTTCTGCCTCACTAAGGCTTAAGAAAATCCGTTGCAAAGCAGCGACTTTTTTAGCGTCAGAAATTCCGATGCAACGGCGAGGAAAAGGCTGTTTTACCGCAGCAGCGGCCAGCGGCAGAATCGCTGTGACACCTGCTTTTCACTTTCGCACTGTTTTGGCGCAGCGCGCCGTGGCGAATCAACGGTGGTTCAGAGCAGCGATAACAGCCTTTTCATTCACTGGGGACAAAAATATGTTGCGTAAGATGTGTGCCTTAACGTTGTTAACCACGGGAATTCTGAGCGCAGGGAATGCCATGGCCGCCGACAAGCTGATTGTCAGCACCTGGGGCGGCAGCTTTAAAGATCTGATCGATCAAACCATCGCTAAAGAGTTCACCAAAGAGACCGGCGTCGAAGTGCAGTTCGTCACCGGCGGCACCATCGATCGCCTCAACAAAGCCAAACTGGCGGGCGGTTCGCCGGAAACTGACGTGACCTTTACCACCGCGCACGTCGGCTATCTGTATGCCAACAGCGGCCTGTTCGAGAAGCTCGACATGAGCAAAATCCCTAACGCGGTCAACCTGGTGCAGCAGGCGAAAGTCAGCCCGTATCATCTTGGCGTGTGGGGCTACGTCTACACCATTGGCTACCGTCCGGATTTGGTGCCGAAAGGGGAAACCTTCACCAGCTGGAACGACCTGTGGAAGCCGGAGCTGAAAGGCACGCTGGCGCTGCCCGACTGGGATCCGAGCCACATCATCGCCGTGGCCGCCAAACTCTCCGGCAGCGATGCGGCGCACTGGCAGCAGGGCCAGGCGAAGCTGAAAGCGCTGATTCCTAACATCAAATCGTTCTACACCGATGATGCCAACAGTCAGCAGCTGATCTCCACCGGAGAAACGCCGGTGCAGGTGATGCTGTCAATGAACGCCTACAGCATGATTGCGGAAGGGGTCAACATTAAGCTGGCGATACCGAAAGAGGGCGCGATCCTCGGCGTGGATACCGTCGGCATTAATAAAGGCAGCAAACATGCCGATCTGGCGTACAAGTTCATCAACATCGCACTGAAACCGGAAATTCAGCAGCAGGTGGCGAAGATCTATCGCGGTAGCCCGACGGTGACCAACGCGCATATCGATCCGGAGCTGGCGAAGCTGCCAGGCATGCTGACCACGCCGGCGCAGTGGAATGCCACCATCAATACCGATCCCCAACTGCGTGCGGAGAAAACCGCCGAGTGGCGTCAGTGGTTCTCTGAAAACATCATGTCTCACTGATTGTCCTGGTGCTGCGGCGGGGCGGGTGCCTCGCCGTAGCCGGTACCACCTATGCAGGCAGTAACGTCCATGACGAAAAAACCGACATTTTTACCCTGGTTCATTCTTCCCGCCACGCTGACCGCGATGGGGCTGGTCGTCGCGATGTTTGCGGTGATGCAGTTCAGTGTGCGTGCATACATCCCCGGCTCGCTGGATGTCGGCGGCTTTACGCTGGCCAATTTCAGTGGCCTGTTCAAACGCATCTACGGCGACGCGTTTCTCAATACCGTGCTGCTCAGCGCCAAAACGGCTTTATTTGGTTTGCTGATGAGTTACCCACTGGCCTATGCGCTGGTGCGCACCCGCACTGCGTGGATCAAATCCACCATTCTGATCATCGCGATTACCCCGCTGTTTCTGGGGGAAGTGGTGCGCACCTATTCGTGGATTATCGTGCTGGGTAACAGCGGCTTTCTTAATAGCCTGCTGCTGGCGCTGGGGATCATCAGCCAGCCGATCCAGTTTATGTTTACCCAGACCGGCGTGGTGGTCGCGCTGGTGCATGTCACCATGCCGATCATGGTGCTGATGCTGGCGACGGCGCTGTCACACATCAATCCGGACTACGAAAAAGCCGCCACCAGCCTTGGTGCCGGGCCGGTACGCGCGCTGCTGACGGTGACCATTCCGCTGTCGATTCCCGGCATCATCGCCAGCCTCACCACCGCGTTTGCCTGGACCTTTAGCGCTTTCGCGACGCCACAACTGATTGGCGGCGGGCGCGTCAGTACCGTGGCTACGCTGGTGTATCAGCTGGGCTTCTCCTCGATGAACTTCCCGTTTGCCGCAGCGCTGAGCATTGCTGGCCTGCTGCTGACCATTCTGCTGCTGCTGGCGCTGAAGCGCATGACGCGCTTCCTGCACGCCATGGGAGGGCACTGATATGACCCGTTCTCACAACGACAAACTGATCGCGCTGCTGGGTAAACTGCTGGTGATCGCCATTCTGACGTTTGTCATGTTGCCCACCGTCGTGGTGTTTATCTCGTCGTTCAGCAGCACCTCCGTGCTGTTCTTCCCGCCGAAAGGCTGGTCGCTGCGCTGGTTTGAGCGGGCGCTGAGCTACGACGATTTTCGTCACGGCTTCTGGTCCGGATTGATTGTCACAGCATGGGCGTCAACGCTGGCGGTGGTCATCGGCGCCACGCTGGCGATTGCCATCGAGCGCTATCGCTTTCCCTGCAAACAGGTGCTGGAGAGTATTCTGCTGTCGCCGCTGTTTATTCCGCATTTCACCATTGGCCTCGGCCTGCTAATGCTGGTGTCGCAGCTCAATCTGGGACGCGGCTACGCGCTGGTGATTTTCTGCCATGTGGTGCTGGTGCTGCCGTTCGTGCTGCGTAGCGTCTATGTATCGCTGAAAAATCTTGAGCAGCGGATAGAACTGGCGGCGGCCAGCCTCGGCGCATCGCCGCTGCGCGTGGTATGGACCATTACCGTGCCGCTGATTCTGCCGGGCCTGTTTGGTGGCTGGCTGTTCGCCGCGATTCTCTCTTTCAATGAATTTACCGCCTCGCTGTTTATTACCACCCAGGCGACGCAGACGCTGCCGGTGGCGATGTACAACTACGTGCGTGAATTTGCCGACCCGACGCTGGCGGCGCTGTCGGTTATTTATATTGTGGTGACCGCCGCGATGTTAATTATCGCCAATAAGTTTTTCGGGCTGGGAAAAATATTAAACGTTGAGGCCGGGCATTAATTTCGCTGTGCCATTAAGCTGCCGTTAAACATGACAACCTGGTGTTAATCGCCAGCGGCGCAATATTTGCGCCGCGCTGGTGGCATGCCAACTATTCGGGGATGACCTATGTCAGTAGAAAAAATC
>NZ_SDFT01000173.1:0-2821 GCF_004916815.1 Pantoea sp. R102 | reverse complement strand
GTAGCGGCGCGATTCATCGCGCGTTTTTCTCTCTGCCCTTGCGGGTGGCATTGATTTTCCCCTCGTCTGGCCGCATGTTAGTAAAATTGCGCCGCGCCCCTGCGCGCGGCCCCACTCCATGATGAAAGGACTGCGCTTATGACCAATCCGTTACTCACGCCTTTTACGCTACCGCCTTTTTCCGCCATCAAACCTGAGCACGTGGTTCCCGCTGTAACTGAAGCGCTGAACGACTGTCGCGCAGCGGTGGAGCGCGTAGTGGCGCAGGGCGCGCCTTACACCTGGGAAAATTTAGTCCAGCCGCTGGCGGAAGTGGACGATCGCCTGGGCCGCATCTTCTCGCCGGTCAGCCATCTCAACTCGGTAAAAAACAGCCCGGAACTGCGCGAAGCCTACGAGCAGACGCTGCCGCTGCTGTCCGAATACAGCACCTGGGTGGGCCAGCACGAAGGCCTGTATCAGGCGTATCGCAACCTGCGTGAGGGCGAGAGCTACGCGCAGCTGGATACCGCGCAGAAGAAAGCGGTGGATAACAGCCTGCGCGACTTTGAGCTGTCCGGTATCGGCCTCGATAAACAGAAACAGAAACGCTATGGCGAGATCGCCGCGCGCCTCTCCGAACTGGGATCGGCTTACAGCAACAACGTGCTGGATGCCACCATGGGCTGGAGCAAACTGATCACCGACGAAGCCGAGCTGGCGGGCATGCCGGAGAGCGCACTGGCCGCGGCCAAAGCGCAGGCGGAAGCCAAACAGCAGGAAGGCTGGCTGCTGACGCTGGATATCCCGAGCTATCTGCCGGTGATGACCTACTGCGACAACGCCGCGCTGCGTGAAGAGATGTATCGCGCTTATTCCACTCGTGCCTCCGATCAGGGCCCGAACGCCGGTAAATGGGACAACGGCCCAATCATGGCGGAAGAGCTGGCGCTGCGCCACGAACTGGCCGAGCTGCTGGGCTTTGACTCGTTCGCCGACAAATCGCTGGCAACCAAAATGGCGGAAAGCCCGTCTCAGGTGATCGACTTCCTGAACGACCTCGCCAGACGCGCGCGCCCGCAGGGTGAAAAAGAGCTGGCGCAGCTGCGTGCCTTCGCCAAAAAAGAGTTTGGCGTGGATGACATGAATCCGTGGGATCTCACCTATTACGGCGAGAAGCAGAAACAGCATCTGTATACCATCAGCGACGAACAGCTGCGTCCGTACTTCCCGGAATCACGCGCGGTGAACGGCCTGTTTGAAGTGGTGAAGCGTATTTATGGCATCACCGCCAAAGAGCGTACCGACGTGGATGTTTATCATCCGGACGTGCGTTTCTTCGACCTGTTCGACGAGAGCGGCGAGCTGCGTGGCAGCTTCTACCTTGACCTTTACGCGCGCGAGCACAAGCGCGGCGGCGCGTGGATGGATGACTGCGTCGGGCAGATGCGTAAAGCCGATGGCAGCCTGCAGAAGCCGGTGGCGTACCTGACCTGTAACTTCAATCGCCCGGTCCAGGGCAAACCGGCGCTGTTCACTCATGATGAAGTGACCACGCTGTTCCACGAGTTCGGCCACGGCCTGCACCACATGCTGACGCGCATCGAAGCGCCGGGCGTATCCGGCATCAACGGCGTGCCGTGGGACGCGGTCGAGCTGCCGAGCCAGTTTATGGAAAACTGGTGCTGGGAGCCGGAAGCGCTGGCGTTCATCTCCGGCCATTACGAAACCGGTGAGCCGCTGCCGAAAGCGCTGCTGGATAAAATGCTGGCGGCGAAAAATTATCAGGCGGCGCTGTTCATTCTGCGTCAGCTGGAGTTCGGCCTGTTCGATTTCCGTCTGCATACCGAGTTTGATCCGGCGCAGGGCGCGCAAATCCTCGAAACCCTGCGTGAAGTGAAAAAGCAGGTTGCCGTGGTGCCGAGCCCGGAGTGGGGCCGCTTCCCGCACGCCTTCAGCCACGTGTTTGCCGGTGGCTACGCGGCGGGTTACTACAGCTATCTGTGGGCCGACGTGCTGGCTGCCGATGCGTATTCGCGCTTCGAAGAAGAGGGCATCTTCAACCGTCAGACCGGTCAGTCGTTCCTCGACAACATCCTGACACGCGGCGGTTCCGAAGAGCCGATGGAGCTGTTCAAACGCTTCCGCGGCCGTGAACCGCAGTTGGATGCGATGCTGGAACACTACGGAATTCAGGGATAAGCCTGCTTGTGAAGATCGGTTTAGTGGATGAAACAGGCGCCGGAGACGGCGCCTTATTACATTTGGCGCAGCGCTGGGGGCTGGAGCAGGACGACAGCGCCACGCTGGCGCTGGTGCTGACAGCGCAGCATCTGGAGCTGCGTAAAGTGGACGAGCCGAAGCTCGGCGGCATCTTTGTCGATTTCGTTTCTGGCGCGATGGCGCACCGCCGCAAATTTGGCGGCGGACGCGGCGAAGCGGTGGCGAAAGCGGTGGGCATCAAAGGGGATTACCTGCCCGACGTGGTGGACGCGACGGCGGGATTGGGGCGCGATGCCTTTGTGCTGGCCGCGCTGGGCTGCCGCGTGCGTATGCTGGAGCGTCATCCGGTGGTCGCGGCGTTGCTGGAAGATGGTTTGCGGCGTGGCTATGAAGATGCGGAGATCGGCGGCTGGCTGCGCGAGCGCCTGACGCTGCTGCATGTGGTCAGCCAGCAGGCGCTGAGTGATATCACGCCGGCACCGGACGTGGTGTATCTCGATCCGATGTATCCGCACCGGCAGAAAAGCGCGCTGGTGAAGAAGGAGATGCGGGTGTTTCAGTCGCTGGTGGGGCCGGACGAAGATGCCGATGCGCTGCTCGAACCGGCGCGCCGTCTGGC
>NZ_SDFT01000172.1:0-10579 GCF_004916815.1 Pantoea sp. R102 | reverse complement strand
CTGGCGGTGGCGCTGCTGTCCGGTGCGGTCAGCCGTTACACCCACCTGAAGGAGGATGCCAGCTTTTCCGGCTTCTATCTGGGTTCGCTGGCGCTCGGCGTCACGCTGGTATCACTGCGCGGTTCCAGTGTCGATCTGCTGCACGTGTTGTTCGGCTCGCTGCTGGCGGTGGATAACGGCGCGATTGTGCTGGTTGGCAGCATCGCCGCGTTCACCCTGCTGATGCTGGCCGTGATCTTCCGGCCGCTGGTCATTGATGCCTTTGATCCTGATTTTCTGCGTGCGCAGGGGAAATGGAGCGCACCGCTGGTGCACGGCATTTTCCTCACGCTGGTGGTGCTGAATCTGGTGGCGGGTTTTCAGGTGCTCGGCACGCTGATGTCCGTTGGGCTGATGATGCTGCCCGCCACCAGCGCGCGCTTCTGGAGCCGTCACCTTACGCGCATGCTGGCGATTGCCATGCTGCTGGCGCTGATCGCCGCCTTTATCGGCCTGTTGCTCTCCTGGCACTATGCCCTGCCTGCCGGACCGGCGGTGGTACTGAGTGCGGCCGTACTGTTTTTGCTGTCTGTGTTGACAGGACCATGTGGCGGCCTGCTGCGCCGTCGATAATAAGATGACAAGGGGATAGGTATGAAGAAGTTACCGTTGAGTCTGGCGATTGGCGCGATGCTGATTAGCCCGCTGACGCTGGCAAAAACCGTTGATGCCGTAGCCAGTTTTACCGTGCTGGCTGACATCGTTAAACAGGTCGGCGGCGATCACGTTAAGGTGAAATCGCTGGTGGGGCCGAATGGCGATCCGCACACCTTTGAGCCCACGCCGCAGGATAGCCAGGCGCTGGCGCAGGCCGATGTGGTGTTCGTCAGCGGGCTGGGCATGGAAGGCTGGATGGACCGGCTGATTAGCGCGTCCGGCTATAAGGGCACGGTGGTGGTCGCCTCGAACGGCGTCAATACGCGCAAAATGGAGGAGGATGGCAAAACCATCACCGATCCACACGCGTGGAACAGCATGCACAACGGCGTGATCTACGCCACCAACGTGATGAACGCGCTGATCAAAGCCGATCCGGACGATGCCGCCGACATCCGTCACAGCGGTGAACGCTATATTCAGCAGTTGCAGAAGCTGGATAGCTGGGCCAAAAGTGAATTTGCCGGCGTGGCGCAAAGTAAACGCAAGGTACTCACCAGCCATGATGCCTTTGGCTATTTCGGCCAGCGCTACGGTGTGACATTCCTGGCGCCGGTGGGCTTCTCAACCGAAGCGGAAGCCAGCGCCAGCGATGTCGCCGCTATCATCAAACAGCTCCGGGCCGAGCATATCACCACCTACTTTATGGAGAATCAGACCGATCCGCGTCTGGTGAAACAGATCGCCAGTGAAACCGGTGCGCAACCCGGTGGCGAGCTCTATCCGGAAGCGCTGTCAGCGGCCAGCGGGCCGGCGCCCACCTATGAGGCGGCGTTTAAGCACAACGTGGAAACTCTGCTGCACAGCATGAAGTAAAAAAAAGGCCGGGGAGCATCCCGGCCAATTATCACGACACTTTCCTAACGTTTTTTCTTCCTTCCCTGCACCGCCTTAAAGCGCGGGTTGGTTTTGCAAATCACATAAATACGACCTTTACGCCGCACGACTTTGCAATCTTTGTGACGGGTCTTGGCAGACCGCAATGAACTGACAACTTGCATGTGGCTGAACTCCGGTTATTTGCTGCGCGTCAGGAAGCTGCCAAAACGCTTGTTGAAGCGTGCGGCGCTGCCCTCTT
The DNA here is from genome assembly GCF_004916815.1 of Pantoea sp. R102. Classification (NCBI taxonomy): domain Bacteria; kingdom Pseudomonadati; phylum Pseudomonadota; class Gammaproteobacteria; order Enterobacterales; family Erwiniaceae; genus Pantoea; species Pantoea sp. R102. Next base: position 8,805 of record NZ_SDFT01000172.1, on the reverse strand, counting down.
TGGCAAACTCTTTCTGTTTACCGGTGTAGTAAACGTGCGACTTCGACGACACATCAAGCGTGACGTACGGCAGCTCTTCGCCCTCAAACTGGATGGTACGATCGGTCTGAATCGTTGAACCGACTTTGAAGTATTCGTCGACGGTGGTGTCGTGGAACACCACAGGACGGTAGTGCGGATGAATGTTTGGTTTCATAATAGCGCTCTCGTGTAATGTTATAATATAACAATATTATGAACCTCACGCCGCAGGATTGCAACCACGCGTCCGGTGCGGATTTGTCATGGAACGTGCGGAGCAGGGGAGTGCGCAATAAAAAAGGCCGCTTGCGCGGCCTTTTAGCAGAGAGAAACTATCAGTGAGGGTGATCGACCGGATGGCCCTGTTCCAGCTCAGACTTGTTCTTGCTGAAACGGCGGCGCACCACCACGAAGAACACCGGCACGAAGAAGATCGCCAGCGCGGTGGCCGTCACCATCCCGCCCATTACGCCGGTACCGACGGCGTTCTGTGCGCCGGAGCCGGCACCGCTGCTGATCGCCAGCGGCAGTACGCCGAGGATGAACGCCAGCGACGTCATTAGAATCGGACGCAGACGCATACGTGAGGCTTCCAGCGTCGACTCGACCAGCCCTTTGCCTTCCTTCTCCATCAAATCCTTGGCGAATTCGACGATCAGGATGGCGTTCTTCGCCGAGAGACCAATGGTGGTCAACAGACCCACCACAAAGTACACGTCGTTACTCAGACCGCGCAGCGTGGTGAAGAGCAGGGCGCCAATCACACCCAGCGGCACCACCAGCATGACCGCGAACGGAATCGACCAGCTCTCATACAGCGCGGCCAGACACAGGAACACCACAATCAGCGAAATGGCGTACAGTGCAGGCGCCTGGTTGCCGGACAGGCGTTCCTGATAGGACATGCCGGTCCAGTCGTAGCCGATACCCGCAGGCAGCTTCGAGGCGAGGCTCTCCATCAGGTTCATGGCATCACCCGAGCTCTTGCCCGGCGCCGCCTGACCCAGGATCTCCATTGATGGCAGACCGTTGTAACGCTCCAGACGCGGTGAACCATACTGCCACTTCGCCGAAGAGAAGGCTGAGAATGGCACCATGGTCCCGGCGCTATTGCGCACGTACCATTTGCTGATGTCATCCGGCAGCATGCGCGAGTCGGCCTGACCCATCACGTACACTTTCTTCACGCGACCACGGTCGATGAAGTCGTTGACGTAAGAACCGCCCCAGGCCGCACCCAGCGTGGTGTTGATGTCGGACAGCGACACACCAAGCGCCTGCGCTTTTTCCTGATCGATAATCAGTTTGTACTGCGGCGTATCTTCCAGCCCGTTCGGACGCACGCCCACCAGCGTATCCGGATGCTGGGCAATCATGCCAAACAGCTGGTTACGCGCGGCGGTCAGCTTCTCATGGCCGAGGTTACCCTGATCGATCAGCTGGAAGTCGAAACCGGTGGCGTTACCCAGTTCGATAATGGCCGGCAGGTTGAACGGGAACACCATGGCATCTTTGATCTGACCCAGCGCCTGCATCGCACGTCCGGCAATCGCCGGCACTTTCAGGCTGGCATCACCACGCTCATCCCATGGCTTCAGGCTGACGAAGGCGATACCGGTGTTCTGTCCACGACCGGCGAAGCCAAAGCCGTTAACGGTAAACACCGAATTCACGCTGTCTTTCTCTTTGGTCAGGAAGTAATCCGTAACCTGATCCAGCACTTTCTGCGTACGTTCCTGGGTCGCACCGGCAGGCAGCTGCGCCTGCGCCAGTAACAGCCCCTGATCCTCTTCCGGCAGGAACGAGGTAGGCAGTTTCAGGAACAGGTAAGCCATGCCGACCACAATCAACAGATAAATCAGCAGATAGCGGCCGGTGCTGCGCACAATGTGGCCGACGCTGTCGACGTAATGGTTGGTGCTCTTATCAAACAGGCGGTTAAACCAGCCGAAGAAACCGGTGGTTTTGCCGTGTTCACCTTTTTTGATGGGCTTCAGCATGGTGGCACACAGCGCTGGCGTCAGAATCAACGCCACCAGCACCGACAGCGCCATCGCCGAAACGATGGTGATCGAGAACTGACGATAAATCACCCCGGTTGAGCCACCGAAGAACGCCATCGGGATAAATACCGCTGACAGCACCAGCGCGATGCCAACCAGCGCGCCCTGGATCTGTTCCATCGAGCGTTTGGTGGCTTCTTTCGGCGGTAATCCTTCTTCCGCCATGACGCGCTCAACGTTTTCCACCACCACGATGGCGTCATCCACCAGCAGGCCGATGGCGAGCACCATGCCGAACATCGTCAGGGTGTTTATCGAGTAGCCAAAGGCACTGATGATGGCAAAGGTGCCCAGCAGTACTACCGGCACGGCGATGGTAGGAATCAGCGTCGCGCGGAAGTTCTGCAGGAACAGATACATTACCAGGAACACCAGCACGATGGCTTCGAACAGCGTTTTCACCACTTCGAAAATGGAGATCTTAACGAATGGTGTGGTGTCGTACGGGTAAACGGTTTTCATGCCGGCCGGGAAGAACGGTTCCAGCTTGGCCAGTTCCGCTTTCACCGCGTCGGCGGTATCCAGCGCGTTGGCGCCGGTCGCCAGTTTGACACCGATACCGGACGCTGGTTTGCCGTTGTAGCGGGCAATGATCTCGTAGTTTTCACCGCCGAGTTCAATCTTCGCGACATCGCGCAGGCGCACCTGTGAGCCGTCCTGATTGACCTTCAGCATGATGTTACCGAACTCTTCGGTCGAGGTCAGACGCGTCTGGGCAATGATCGAGGCGTTAAGCTGCTGACCTGGCACCGGTGGGGTACCGCCCAGCTGACCGGCAGCCACCTGGGTGTTCTGGGTTTGCAGCGCGCTGATCACATCCACCGGCGTCAGCTGGTAGTTGTTAAGCTTGTGCGGATCGAGCCAGATACGCATCGCATACTGCGCACCAAACACCTGAGTATCGCCGACGCCAGGCGTACGGCTGATCGGATCTTTGATGTTCGACGCTACGTAGTCTGAGATGTCGTTCTGCGTCATGCTGCCATCTTCGCTGACGAAACCGGCGACCATCAGGAAGCTGCTGGAGGATTTTTTCACCTGAATCCCCTGCTGCTGTACTTCCTGCGGCAGCAGTGGCATCGCCAGCTGCAGTTTGTTCTGCACCTGCACCTGAGCAATGTCGGCGTCAGTACCAGACTGGAAGGTCAGCGTCAGCGTCAGCGTACCAGAAGAGTCACTGCTCGAGGACATATACATCAGCCCGTCGATGCCGTTCATATTCTGTTCGATAACCTGCGTTACCGAATCCTGTAGCGTTTTCGCATCTGCACCCGGATAAGATGCCTGGATTTCAACTGCCGGCGGCGCAACGTTGGGATATTGCTCGATCGGCAGTTTGATAATCGATAGCGCACCCGCCAGCATAATAATGATGGCAAGCACCCAGGCAAAAATGGGGCGATCGATAAAGAACTTAGCCATGTATCAACGGCTCCTGTTTATGACGATGATTTAGCAGACTGAGATTCCGGTGCGGCTTTGGCATCATCTTTGACTTCCTGCGGCGTCACCTGAGCACCCGGTTTAGCACGCTGAATACCGACGGTAATCACGCGATCGCCCTCTTTCAGGCCATCGGTCACCAGCCATTTGTCGCCAAACGCCTGGTTCGCGGTAATCTTACGCACTTCGACTTTATTATCCGCGTCCACTACCATCGCGGTGGCTTCGCCGGTTGGCGTGCGGGTTACGCCGGTCTGCGGTACCAGCAGCGCCGTCGGGTTAGTGCCCTCATCCAGACGTGCACGCACGAACATGCCCGGCAGCAAACGATGATCCGGATTCGGGAAAATCGCGCGCAGGGTAATCGAGCCAGTGGTTTCATCCACGGTAACATCAGAGAATTCCAGTGTGCCCGGCTGGCTGTATGCGCTACCGTTCTGCATCAGCAGGGTAACGTTAGCTTTGCCGTCGTTCTGTTTCAGCTGACCCGACTCCAGCTCGCCGCGCAGGCGCAGAAAATCATCGCTGGATTGGGTCACATCGACGTACATCGGGTCGAGTTGCTGCACGGTCGCCAGCGCGGTGGTCTGGCCGTTCGACACCAGTGCACCTTCCGTTACCGAGGATTTACCAATGCGGCCGCTGATTGGCGAGGTCACTTTAGTGTACGCCAGGTTAATGCGGGCGGTTTCCACATTGGCCTGCGCCGCCTGTACGGCTGCTGCGGTCTGCGCGGCGGTGGCCGCGGCGTTATCGTAGTCCTGCTGGCTGATATATTTGGTACCCAGCAGCGGCTTGTAACGATTCACCGTCAGCTGGGCAACGCGCGCGTTGGCCTGAGCCTGGGCTAAATCGCCTTTTGCGCTGTCGTACGCGGCCTGATAGGTGGCGGGATCGATCTGGTACAGCGAATCGCCGGCTTTAACATCACTGCCTTCAACAAAATTACGCTTGAGAATGATACCTGACACCTGCGGACGCACTTCAGCCACGCGGAACGCCGAAGTACGGCCTGGCAGTTCGGTGGTGATTTTCAGGGGCTCGTTTTTTAACGTGACAACACCCACTTCCGGGGGCTGCTGCTGGGCGGCTTGCTGGGATTTATTATCATCACATCCTGTTAACAAAAAGCTGCCTGTAAGCATCACGGCGGCCGCCAGAGGCGCTAATCCTCTGTTTTTATTCATAAATAAACCTCTAGTGTCCGATATCAAATGATCAATGGATCACAAACCGTTAAACCCATTGCTGCGTTAAAACACGGGTCGTGCTATGGTACATACATTCACAAATGTATGTAAACTTGCCAGTTTGTAAAAACAGTCCTCTATGGCACGAAAAACCAAAGCGCAAGCACTTGAAACGCGACATCAAATTCTGGATGCCGCTTTAGCTCACTTTTCTGAACACGGTGTGGCCGCCACCTCACTGGCGGATATCGCCGCGGCCGCTGGCGTCACGCGCGGCGCTATCTACTGGCATTTTAAAAATAAAGCCGATCTGTTACAGGAGATCTGGCTGCGCTGCGACGCCGGGCTCGACGATGTGGAACTTGAGTATCAGACAAAATACCCTGGCGATCCACTTTCTGTAATGCGTTCGATGCTGATCTATATCCTTGAAGCCACAGCAAAGGATCCACAAAGACGCGCATTAATGGAGATTATCTTCCATAAATGTGAGTTCGTTGGCGAAATGTCGACGTTAATGGCGATGCAGCAGGGGCTGCTGCAGGCGTGTTATGACCGCATCGAAGAGGTGCTGCGCAGCTGTATCGAGGCCGGGCAGCTTCCGGCCAGCCTCAACACCCGCCAGGCGGCGCTGCTGATGCGCGGCTACATCAGCGGCATGATGGAAAGCTGGTTGTTCAATCCGCAAAGTTTTGATCTGGTGAGTGAAGCGCCGCAGGTGGTCGAGGCCTTTATAGATATGCTGCGCCTGAGCCCGACGCTCGCCGGCACGCGCTAAGCGGTGCGTTCGGCCGCCAGCTTCTGCTCATAATCGCGCTGGACAATCGCCAGCGCAGCCAGCACCGTGGCCGTGGGCACCTGGTTTTCCTCCAGCAGCTGAATTAAATCGACCGCCAGCTTGATGTCGTCCGGCGCGGTATCCAGCGTCATAGTGTCTCCTAAATACGTAGTTTAGCGGCGACCAACAGCATCAGCAGGGCACCGGCCAGCGCCACGGCAAAGCCCGTCGGATGCAGCGTACCGAGGTCGCCCGTGGTGAAATACGTGGCGATGTAGCCGCCAATCAGCGCGCCGATCACCGCCAGCACCAGCGTCGGCACCAGTCCGCCGGGACGGCCGGGAAACACCCTCCGCTTCAGCCAGCCGGCAGCCAGGCCAATAATAATCCAGATGATAAGGGTCATGCTTCTCCTCCCGTCAGCGCTGTTTCCAGTATAGAGGAAAGCGAACGGCTTACGGCTGCGCCGCGATCTCCAGTTTATGCAGCGCGGCGCGGCAGCGCGCCAGCCGCTCCTGCAGAATCTCCACCTCGCGCATCAGCTGTTGCTGCACGCTCAGCGTTTCAGCGCGCGCCAGGTGCTGTTCGCGCTGTTGCAGCATGGCCAGCAGTCGCGTTTCGTAGCCGCGGTACTCATCACGCTTCGGCTGCAGCGGATCGCGACGCGGCCGTTCACGCACCACACGCAGTTGCTGGCTACTGCACTCGCGCTGCAGCGCGGCAATCTGGTCCAGCACCTTCTGCGCCAGCCACTGGCGGCGCGACGCATCACTGTCGGACGCCGCGAGCTGCGCCGCATTGTGCTGCAGCTCTTGCAGATAGTCAGCCAGCCGCGTGCCTTTACAGCGAAACAGTTGCGCGTCAAAGCGCGGCTGACGGCAGCTACCGTCCGGCTGCTGCGCAATCTGCTGGCGCAGCGTGTCAATCATTGCGTGCAGACGCTGTTGGGCGGGCAGTTGAGGCATCACTTCGATTCCGTCTGTGTTAACGTAGCGCTGTTGTGACATTTTTCAGGCATCTGGCATGCAGCGCATTTTACTGTTAAGCCTTGGCTGGCTGGCGATTGTGCTGGGCACGCTGGGCATTGTATTACCTTTACTACCGACCACGCCATTCGTGTTGCTGGCCGCCTGGTGTTTTGCCCGCTCGTCGCCACGCTTTCACCACTGGCTGCTGTGGCGCTCGCCGTTTGGCCGCTATCTGCGCCACTGGCAGCAGCATCGCGCCATGCCGCCCGGTGCCAAAAGCCGCGCTATGTTGCTGATTGTCATCACCTTTGCGGTTTCAATCTGGCTGGTGAAGCTGCTGTGGCTGCGCATCCTGCTCGGTGTGATGCTGGCGCTGCTGCTGCTCATGCTGTGGCGCATCCCGGTTGTAGCAGAAAGTGCGAACCCGCACGAACCGTAGCATCAGGGTTGCATTTAGCCGGCTGTTTGCTTAGATTTGGGCATCTTCGTGCGTGGCTTCCCTTTGAGAAACGACTTCGCTTAACCCGGTTTCCGGGTATTGGCGCTGTGGGAGCTGCGCGTTTTAGATATTTTTCCAGGCGTAACCTTTATGACCGCAACTGCGCAGCAGCTTGAACTGATCAAAAACAGCATCAAAAGCATTCCTGACTATCCGAAGCCGGGCATCCTGTTCCGTGACGTCACCAGTCTGATGGAAGATCCGCAGGCGTATGCCGCAGCGATCGCCATTCTGGTGGAGCGTTATCGTAATAAAGGCATCACCAAAGTGGTGGGCACCGAAGCGCGTGGCTTCCTGTTCGGGGCGCCGGTTGCGCTGGGTCTGGGCGTGGGATTTGTGCCGGTGCGCAAGCCGGGCAAACTGCCGCGTGAAACTTTCAGCGAAAGCTATGAACTGGAGTACGGTTCAGACGCGCTGGAACTGCACAAAGACGCCATCAAACCCGGCGATGTGGTACTGGTGGTGGACGATCTGCTGGCTACCGGCGGCACCCTTGAAGCCACGGTGAAACTGATTCGTCGTGCGGGCGGTGAAGTTAAAGACGCCGCGTTCGTGATCAACCTGTTTGATTTAAGCGGCGAAGCGCGCCTGAACGCGCTGGGTATCGACTGCTACAGCCTGGTCAACTTCCCCGGCCACTAAGGCCATCGCGCCGCCAGCCTTGATGCCCGGCGGCGCCTCTCTTCGCACTCCCTGACAGGCGTATTCCGCCCTGAAGCGCAGCGCGCAACGTATCACGGGTATAGGCATATCCGGCTGTGGCTGTTACACTCCTGTCAAAATAAACAGGGTTTGCGTCACCGCATTTTTCCCCTAAGTCCCACGGCAGAATCGGCGCAACTGAGCGTGCTGCTGTGCCAGGTTAAACAACTCCAGTGATTGAATCCACATGAGCTATCAGGTACTTGCGCGAAAATGGCGTCCCCAGGCTTTCGCCGACGTAGTCGGTCAGGAACATGTGCTGACGGCGCTGGCCAACGGGTTGTCACTGGGACGCATCCATCATGCCTATCTGTTTTCCGGCACGCGCGGCGTGGGGAAAACCTCGATTGCGCGTCTGCTGGCCAAAGGCCTCAACTGCGAAACCGGTATTACGGCCACGCCCTGTGGACAGTGCGATAACTGTCGCGAGATTGAACAGGGGCGCTTTGTCGATCTGATTGAAATCGATGCTGCCTCGCGCACCAAAGTGGAAGACACGCGCGACCTGCTGGATAACGTCCAGTATGCACCCGCACGCGGGCGCTTTAAGGTCTATCTGATCGATGAAGTGCACATGCTGTCGCGCCACAGCTTTAATGCGCTGCTGAAAACGCTGGAAGAGCCGCCGTCACACGTGAAATTCCTGCTGGCGACCACCGATCCGCAGAAGCTGCCGGTAACCATTCTGTCGCGCTGCCTGCAGTTCCACCTGAAAGCCCTCGATGTCGAACAGATTCAGCAGCAGCTGGCGCACGTGCTGCAGCAGGAGCAGATTGACGCCGAGCCGCGCGCGCTGCATCTGCTGGCGCGCGCCGCCGACGGCAGTATGCGCGATGCGCTCAGCCTCACCGATCAGGCGATTGCCATGGGGCAGGGCAGCGTCACGCGCGACAGCGTGGCGCAAATGCTGGGCACGCTGGATGATGAACAGCCGCTGGCGCTGATTGAAGCGCTGGTGGAAGGCAACGGCGAACAGGTGATGGCGCTGCTGAATCAGGCCGCATCGCGCGGCGTGGAGTGGGAGGCGCTGCTGGTGGAGATGCTGCGTCTGCTGCACCGTATCGCGATGGTCCAGCTGCTGCCCAGCTCGCTTGGCGAAGATGATGCCAGCCAGGCGCAGCGCCTGCGCGAACTGGCGCGC
>NZ_SDFT01000171.1:0-5397 GCF_004916815.1 Pantoea sp. R102 | reverse complement strand
GAGCCGTTGCGCCCCAGCACGGCGATGCGCTCACCCGGCTTGATGGTCAGCGTCTTGATGCGCAGCGCCACCGTCAGCGAATCGCTGTAGTAGCGGAACATGGCATCGGTGAACTGATAGTGGCCAAACAGCACCGGACAGTGAATGCGCGTTTCGTCTTTACTGTTCTCCACCGGCAGATTCATCAGCGCATCAAGGCTGCTCTTCGCCGCTTTTACCTGCTGCCAGCGCGCCAGCACGCCACACAGCGTCGCCATCGGCGCAATCATGCGCGAAGACAGCAGCGACGCGGCGACAATCGCCCCGGTGGTGATATCGCCGTTGATCACCATCGGCGCCCCGACCACGATCACGCTGGCGTACACCAGTCCCTGAATAGTGACGCCCCAGCTAATCAGCGCATGCATCACTTTGCGCATCTCGACGCCCGACTGCGCGGTAATGCGGATATAGCTGTTCCACTGCTGCAGAAAGCGATCCTCCGCCTGCATTAGCTTGATATCTTCCAGCCCCTGCACGCTCTCCACCAGCACCGCGTTGCGCAGCGTCGACTCTTTCAGGTTTTGCTGCGCCAGCTTCGCCAGTTTTTTCTGGCTCAGCACGCCGGGCAGGATCATCAGCAGCACCGCCACCGGCGCGATCCACGCCAGCTGCGGCGCGATGATCGCCATCACCAGCATAAACAGCAGGAAGAACGGCATATCGACGATCGCCGTCACCGTGGTCGACGTCACCATTTCGCGCACCGCTTCCAGCTCGCGCAGCTGCGAGATAAAGGTACCGGTCGATCGCGGTACCGCGCTGTTACGCAGCCGCAGCGCGTGGCCGAACACGCGGTCGGAGACGCGCATATCGGCGCGCTTGCCGAGCAGATCGGTGACGTGATCGCGACCGACGCGCAGAATATAGGTGAACACCACCGAGAGGATCACCCCAATATACAGCACGTACAGCGTGGGGTACGACTGCGCCGGGATCACCCGATCGTACACCTGCATCGAGAAGATGATGCCGACCAGCGCCAGCAGGTTGATCAGGAACGATCCCAGCATCACGTAGCCGTAAGGACGCATGTCGTGCAGCACCAGACGGCGCAGCCAGTCGGGCCTGACCGTGGCGAGATAGCGATCGACACGGCTATCTTTGGCGGCCGTCACCGGACGCAGCGCCGCGGCGTAGCGGATCTGCGGCAGCAGCGTGTTCAGCGCGATCGGCGCCGGTTGTTCATCGCCGGCCAGGTGCACGCGCACCGTGTCATCGCCATCAAAGCTGGTGATGACGCCAACCTGGCCGTCGCTCAGTTCCACCGCCAGCGGCAAGCGCCAGCTGCTAATCTCCCACTGATGCTCTTCATACAGCTGCAGCGACAGCCCAGCCTGACGCGCCAGATGGCGCAGCGCTTTATCACGTGACTGTTTGCCCTGCCATTCGCTGGCAGCCATGATCATGCCCGGCGAGCACGGCAGGCGATAATGGGTCGCGATGAGAATAATGGCGGTGGCCCAGCCGTGTAGCGGCACCTCGCCACCGGCGGCGCTGGCGGGATTGCCATTGGGGGCGTCCGGAATCTGTAATTGCGTCATGGCTGGATCTCCACGGACTGGATGCGCTGGTTATTCAGCGCAAACGCTGACCGCATCTGCCCGGTGCTGTATAAGCAATCGAGCTGCAGTGAACGTAACTGACTAATGGTTTGCTGCATGGCGAAGCGCGTCTGAAACACTTCCTGTTCGGCGTTGAGCACGTCCAGCAGCGGACGGGTGCCGAGCTGCAGATACTGATCCTGATACAGCTGCTGCGTCTTCTCGCCCAGCGTCTGCTGACGCGACATGATCGCCAGGCTCTGCGACAGGCTCAGCGCTTCGGTTTGCGATTCGCTGAGCTGCTGCTGCGCTTTGAGGCGCGCCGAGTTCACCGCCGCATTGGCCGCCTGCAGCGCGCTGGCCGCCGCATCGCGCGCCGCGGTAATGCCGCCGCCCTGATACAGCGGCATCTCAACTTTGACGAACGCGGAATACTGGGTGCGGTCGAGCGTTTCGCTGCCGGAGTAGTGATTGTTGAGGTAATGCGTGACCTGCGGTTCCAGCGAAATAGTGGGTAAATTCTGCGCGTTGGCGTTATCCAGTTTAGCCTGCGCCTGCCGCGCCTGCGCCCATGCCGCCAACACCGCCGGGTTGGATTTGTCGTCGGCTTTGCCCACCGCGCAGGCACGCGTCAGGCTGGGCGGAAACGCATCGCTGACCTTTTTCACCAGTGGCCAGCCGAGATAGCTGGCTAGCGTGGCACGCCAGCGGTTGAGGCTGGCCTGATACTGGGTCAGCGTGGTGCGCGCCCCTTCGATACGCGCGTCGGTCTGGGTGGCGTCCGAGAGCGATGCCGCCCCCTCTTCATTGCGCTGACGCGCCAGATCGCCAATCTTACTCAACGCCGTCAGCTGATCCTGGGCGATCTTCACCAACTGCTGATAGCCCTGCACCTGCACCAGCGCGGCGGCGGTGTCGTGCGCGACGGTATCAATACTCACCAGCACGCTGGCCTGCTCCTGCGCCACCCCGGCTTCGGCGGAGCGCACCGAACTGCTGACTTTGCCGAAGTCATACAGCATCTGCGATACCGACAGCACAAATGACGGGCTGAAGCCTTTTTCGCTGTAGGCGTTGCTGTAGCCGTTGTTCATGCCGGCGCTGATTTGCGGATAGTATTTGGCCTGCGCCACATCGACCTGGCTGGCCTGCTCCAGCATTTTGCCAATCGCCTGTGCGATGTCCGGATGCCACTGGATGGCACGCTGCACTGCCTGGTTAAGGGTTAAGGTATCCGGCACGTTAGCCAGCGCGGGTTCGGCCACCTGACCGGTTAAGGAGGGAAGATCCTGCTGCTGCGCCAGACCGGCTGAGGTTATGCGCCCCGCCTGCGTCACGGCATCACTGGCAGCCATAAGATGAGAACTGTGAAAAAACACAATGCCAGCACACAGGGCGCTGAGCTTACAGGTACGGCGAGTTGTTGCGCCTGATTGCATCAGATCCATCGATTGTTCACCAGTAAAAGAGAGAAAGGGGCACCTCCCTGTGCCCGTTATGCTTCCCTGCGTTACACCCACTAAGCCGTGTGGTTTTGATGCGGTTGCTGCAGCAACTCCTCCAGTGAGACGTTTACGCCTTCCAGGGTAATCAGCTGCGTACTGCTGTACCCCGTGCCGCTGCCGTCACGGTCAATCGACAACACCGTATTGCCGTCCGCGGTATGATCCACTTTCACAAAGTCATTGATATTACTGGTGGAATCATTCCAGCCGATCAGCAGACTGCTGACGTCGATCTTGTCACCCTGCGCGACGCTGAAGTCGGTCCAGGTGTCGTGACCGTTGCCGCCGGTGGCATCTGCGCTGCTCAGCAGGTGGTAAACCAGCGTATCTGCGCCGGCACCGCTGGTAATGGTGTCGTCGTAGGCGCTGCTGGTGAGGCTGTCAGCCGCGGCGCTGCCCGTGATGGTCGGGTGAAGCTCAATGGTAAAGGTGTTGCTGGTGATGGTGCCGTCGGACGACGCCAGGGTGTAGGTAAACACCTCCTTATGCGTGATGTTCTGGATATTCACATCCGCGTTCAGGGTATAGGTATAGCTACCGTTGGCGGCGATGGTCAGCACACCAAAGTCCCCGGCCACCGCCGTGCTGCCCACGCTGCTCACGGTGGTGAGATCGCCGTGCTCATTGAGGATGCTCAGCGTGCCGCTGTGGCTGACATTGCTGTCTCCCCAGATGCTGCCGCTGGCATCATGCTCGCTGCTGGTGGTGGTTTCCGCCGCCAGACTGGTGGTGGCGAACAGCGCGGTGGCCGCACCGTTATGCAGCGTCACCGTCAGCGTCGCCGAGGTCACTGCACCGCTGGCATCCCGCACCGAGTAGGTGAAGGTGTCTGCGGATGGCAGGGTATCGATATCCAGCCCGGCCTTCAGCGTGTAGGTGTAGTTACCCTTCGCATCAATGGTCAGCGTACCGTAGGTGGTGTTGATCACCGTATTGCCGCTGGACGCCACCGTGCTGCTGCCCACCGACGCCACCGCCGTGCCGGACGGAATCGTCCCGGCGATGGAGCTGGTGTCGTTGGTCAGCAGGTTACCGGTGACCGTCGCGGCGGTGGTGACCGCCAGCGTGGTGAAATCCGACACCGTACTTACCGTGGTGGTTGGCAACACGCTAATGTTGGTGGTGGCTGCAACCACCACCGCATAGTTGCCGGTCCCCAGTCCGGTGTAGGTGACGTTTGCCCCTTTCAGCGTACCGATCGTCAGCAGCGCGTTAATGTAGTTGGTCTTGATACTGATCAACTGCCACGAGCCGTTCGCCTGCTGTTCGTACAGGTTTAACGAATAGTTGGCGGCCACGCCGAGACTGGTCACCGAACCGTTGAGCGTCACGGTACGGCTGTCATCGTTACCCACGCTGAACAGGTAAGCATTACCGTTGTTCAGTACGCTGGCATTGAGCACCGTACCCAGCCCCACGGTCAGCAGCGCGGTGTGCGACGAGTTGACCGTACCGTTGTTCACCGTTGCCTGCGTGCTGGTGTAATCCACCTCGTTGCTGTCGTTAGTCGCCACGATGCGAATCGCACCGGTCAGCGAGGCCCCCGGCGAGACGTTGCCTGCGCGATCCGTCTGGATCACCGAGAGCGGCGCACCGGTGATCTGCGCGGTGGTGAGCGTCACCGACCAGTTGCCGCCGCTGCCGACCGTGGTGGTGCCGAGCGCGTTGCCGCTGGCATCGCGCACCGTCACCGTGGCCCCCACTTCACCGCTACCGGTGACAAGGGTACCGGCGCTGTTGATCGCCAGCCCGCTTACCGCCGCCGGAGGCAGGGTATCGACGTTCACCGTCGCCGTGATGTTGCCGGTGCTGACGTTACCTGCCGCATCGGTCACCGTGGTGCTCAGCGTGTGCGCGCCGTTCGCCAGCGTGGCAGTGGTGAAGCTCCAGCTGCCATCACTCCCCGCGGTCACAGAACCAATGGCGCTGGCACCGTCGTAGATGGTGACCACAGCACCCGCTTCCGTGGTGCCGCGCAGCGTTGGCGTGGTATCGCGCGTAAAGGCGCCGTTCGCCAGCGTCACCGGCGTACCGCTGATGTCATCAATGATGGTCAGCGTACTGGCGACCGGCACCACGGTATCGACGATCAGCGTGGTCGACACCTGCGGGCTGACGTTGCCCGCCGGGTCGGTCTGCGTCACGTTCAGCGTGTGGCTGCCGTTGCTCAGCGCGTTGCCCACCACGAAGCTCCAGCTGCCGTTGCTGCCCACCGTGGTGGTGCCCAGCAATGTGGTGCCGTCGTACACCGTGATGCGCGCGCCCGCCTCGCCGTTGCCGCTTAGCAGCGGCGTGCTGTCGTTGGTGAC
>NZ_SDFT01000170.1:0-2662 GCF_004916815.1 Pantoea sp. R102 | reverse complement strand
CGCGATCCTGCGTCAGCAGCGCCGCCTGCTGACGCACTTCCTGCCAGATAGCCTCCGCTGCCGGCGTAAGTGACCGGTTTTTGCGTTTAATCAGCATCAGGCTGCGATTGATCTCCGGATAGAGCCGGCGCACCGTCAGCTTACGTCCGGACGGCAGCGGCAGCGCCAGTGCCGGTAAAATACTGATGCCAATGCCCGCTTCCACCATCGGATAAAGCGTGGCCGGATGGCCAATCTCCTGCACCACCTGCACGTTTAGCACCAGCCGCTGCAATGCGGCATCGACCAGCAAACGGCTGCCCGACGCGTAATCCTGCAGCACCATAGCGCGACCAGCCAGCATTGACCACTGGGCCTGCGGCACCTGCGCCAGCGCATCATCCTGATGACACAACAGTAAAAACGGCTCCTGCAGAATCTCCTCGCTATCGAAATCCGCATCCTGCAGCGGACCGATGACGATGCCAAAATCGACTTCCGCATTGCGCACGCTCTGCAATACCCACTGCTGCACGCGATCGTGCAGAATCACCCGAATGTCGGGGTAACGCAGCTGGCTGCTGGCCAGACATTGCGGCATCAGATGCGCCGAGGGCGTCTGGCTGGCCGCCACGCGCACCGTGCCGCTGCGCTGCTCGCCATAGCTGCGCACATCGAGCAGCGTGGTATTGAGCTCCTCCAGCAGTCGTTCCAGCCGCGTTGCCAGTTGCTGTCCGGCTTCGCTTAGTAACACCTCGCGCGTGGTGCGATCCAGCAGCCGTACGCCCATCTCCGCTTCCAGCTCTTTAATGCTATGACTGACAGCTGACTGGCTCAGCCCAATCGCCTGCCCTGCCTGGCTGAAACTGCCGTGCTGCGCCACCGCCACGAAGGTGCGCAGCTGTCGTAAGGTGTAATTCATCGATTACGCTCATAGATTAATGCAATAAATCAATTTTATTTCTAAACGCGTCTGACGCACAATCAGCAGCATCATTTATTACATTTAACCGGATTGTAACAATGGGCTTTTTACGACTTGACCCGATGATGGTCAAACTCATCATCACCGTGCTGCTGGCCAGCTTCTTCCCGGCCAAAGGCGGGTTCGTCGATTTCTTCGAATACCTGACCACCGCGGCCATCGCCCTGCTGTTCTTCATGCACGGTGCCAAACTGTCGCGTGAGAAGATCATCGCCGGCAGCAGCCACTGGCGGCTGCATCTGTGGATTATGTGCAGTACCTTCGTGATTTTCCCGATCCTTGGCCTGCTGCTGGTGTGGTGGCATCCGGTTAACGTCGGCGCGGAGATTTACACCGGTTTCCTCTACCTGTGTATCCTGCCGGCGACGGTGCAGTCCGCAATTGCTTTCACCTCCATGGCAGGCGGTAACGTTGCCGCGGCGGTGTGTGCTGCCTCCGCCTCCAGTCTGCTGGGCGTCTTTATTTCGCCGCTGCTGGTTAACCTGGTGATGAATGTGCACAGCGATGCGCCGGGTAACGGCCTCGAGCAGATTGGTAAAATCATGCTGCAGCTGCTGGTGCCCTTTGTGCTGGGCCACCTGGCACGCCGCTGGATTGGTGGCTGGGTAGAGAAGCATCGCAGCCTGATTGGCAAAACCGATCAAACCTCGATTCTGCTGGTGGTCTATTCGGCGTTCAGTGAAGCGGTGGTTAACGGCATCTGGCACCGCGTCGGCGTTGATACCCTGCTGTGGATTCTGGCTGGCAGCCTGCTGATTCTGTTCGTCGCACTGGCGATCAACCTTGGCGCTTCCCGGCTGTTTGGCTTTAGCCGTGCGGATGAGATTGTGGTGCTGTTTTGCGGCTCGAAAAAGAGCCTGGCAAACGGCGTGCCGATGGCTAACATTCTGTTCCCGGCCAGCGCAGTGGGGATTATTGTCCTGCCGCTGATGATCTTCCATCAGGTCCAGCTGATGGTGTGCTCGTTCATTGCCCAGCGCTATAAAGCCGGCAATGAGAAGAAGCTGGCGAAGCAACAGATTGAAGCGCAGAAGTCATAAAACATCAGGCCCGCAATTGCGGGCCTGTCACTTATTCACTGCGCCTGAGCGGTTTAACTAAGTCCTGTAAGCCTTCGATTTTGATCGCCAGCGTCAGCTGCATCAGCTCACCCAGTTTGCCGGCGGGAAACTCATTTTTACGCGCAAACCATAGCAGATACTCTTCCGGCACATCGATCAGCATCCGTCCTTTGTATTTGCCAAACGGCATCGCGGTATTGGCAATTTCAACCAGCTGCTGCTTATCCATCTCAGGCGCCCAGTAGCCGAATCATCTCGGCCTCATCGATCACCGCAATCCCCAGCTCCTGCGCTTTTGCCAGCTTGGAACCGGCGGCCTCACCGGCGATCAGCAGATCGGTTTTTTTCGATACGCTGCCGCTGACTTTGGCCCCCAGCGCCGTCAGCCGCGCTTTGGCATCGTCACGGTTCATCTGCGATAGCGAGCCAGTCAGTACCACGGTTTTTCCGGCGAACGGGCTGTCGATCTCTTCGGCTTTGACCACCACCACCGCCGGCCAGTGCACGCCCACCTCCTCCGTCAGCTGGCGGATCACTTCACGGTTGCTCTCCTCTTCCATGAAGTTGCGCACGTGCGCTGCCACCACTTTGCCGACGTCCTGTACCGCGATTAGCGCATCGAGATCGGCGTTCATGC
>NZ_SDFT01000016.1:0-21067 GCF_004916815.1 Pantoea sp. R102 | reverse complement strand
CCGTTTGGCGTGGAGCTGGGCACCGCGTCGACTGCCACCAGCGTCACCATCAAAGATGGTAACGGCAGCGTAGTGCGCTCCATCGATCTCGGCGGTCTCAGCGCCGGCGTTCACACCTTCTCGTGGGACGGCAAGATGGACGATGGCAGCGCCGCACCGGACGGCAAATATACGGTTTCACTCGCCGCCAGCAATGGCAGCACCCAACTGGTGGCACAGCCGCTGAACTACGCCTATGTCAACGGCGTCAGCACCGTGAATAACACCGCAAAACTGGATCTCGGCACCATGGGCTCCGCGACCCTCGATGAAATTCGTCAGATTCTCTGACTAACCTCTTAGCAGGAGAAATAGCATGTCATTTTCACAAGCGGTGAGCGGCCTGGGCGCTGCCTCCAGCAACCTCGACGTTATTGGTAACAACATCGCCAACTCGGCGACGGCCGGCTTTAAATCCAGCACCATCGCGTTTGCCGATATGTTCGCCGGTTCGAACGTCGGTATGGGTACCAAAGTCGCAGCGGTGATACAGAACTTTAACGACGGCACCACCACCTCTACCAGCCGTGGGCTGGACGTGGCGCTGAGCGGCAACGGTTTCTTCCGTCTGACCGACGCCAGCGGCGGCGTGTTCTATTCGCGTAACGGCCAGTTCACGCTGGACGAAAACCGTAACCTGGTGAACACCCAGGGCCTGACCGTAACCGGCTATCCGGCTAACGGCACCCCGCCAACCATTCAGGCCGGTGCCAACCCGGTCGCGCTGAGCATTCCGACCACCCAGATGTCGGCACGCGCCACCACTACCGCCACTATGGTATCCAACCTGAACTCAACCGATGCGGTGCCAACCGGCGGTGCGTTCACGGCGACCAACGTGGATACTTACAACGCCAAAAGCACCGTGACCGTGTACGACTCGCAGGGTAACGACCACGCGCTGGATCTGTACTACGTCAAAACGGCCGACAACAACTGGACGGTGCACGCGATTGATTCCACCACCGGTCAGGCTGCCGGTAACTTCAACATGGTATTCGATACCAGCGGTAACCTGACCTCGGCCAGCACCGTCGCGCTGACCATTCAGGGAGCGAACGGTGCCGCGGCCAACCAGGCCGTCAGCCTCAGTGTGCTCGGCAGCCTGCAGCAGAACACCGGCAAAACCAACTTCGGTAACCCAACCCAGGATGGCTATGCACCGGGCGATCTGACCAGCTACACCATCAACGACGATGGCACCATCACCGGGACTTACTCCAACCAGAAAACCCAGCTGCTGGGTCAGATTGTGCTGGCGAGTTTCTCTAACCCGGAAGGGCTGAAGTCTGAGGGTGATAACGTCTGGTCGGCAACCAACTCCTCGGGCCAGGCGGCAGTCGGTCTGGCTGGCACCGGTACCTACGGCAACCTGACCTCCGGCGCGCTGGAAGCGTCCAACGTCGACCTGAGTAAAGAGCTGGTGAATATGATCGTTGCCCAGCGTAACTACCAGGCCAACAGCCAGACCATCAAAACGCAGGACCAGATTCTTAACACCCTGGTCAACCTTCGTTAATACGCTAACGGGATTGCTTTATGGATCACGCAATATATACCGCGATGGGCGCGGCCAGTCAGACGATGGAGCAACAGTCTGTCACCGCCAGCAACCTCGCCAACGCCTCGACGCCGGGCTTTCGTGCTCAGCTCAATGCGCTGCGCGCGGTGCCGGTCAACGGCTGGTCGCTGCCAACACGTACGCTGGTCGCCGCTTCGACGCCGGGTGCCGATATGTCGCAGGGCTCGCTCGATTACACCGAGCGTCCGCTCGATGTGGCGGTGCAGCAGGATGGCTGGCTGGCGGTGCGTACCGCTGACGGCAGCGAAGCTTATACCCGCAACGGTAACATGCAGATCAGCCCGACCGGCCAGCTGACCATTCAGGGCAATCCCGTGATGGGCGATGGCGGTCCGATTGCCGTGCCGCAGGGCGCGCAACTGACCATTGCCGCCGACGGCTCCATCACCGCGCTTAACGCCGGTGACGCGCCGAACGCCACGGTGCAGCTCGGACGGCTGAAGCTGGTACGTGCCACAGGCCAGGAACTGACGCGCGGTGATGACGGCATGTTCCGTCCCAGCGCCGCCACTCAGGCACAGCGCGGCGCGGCGCTGCCGAATGACGCGACCGTGCAGGTGATGCCGGGCGTGCTGGAGGGCAGCAACGTGAAGCCCGTGGAAACCATGGTCGACATGATCGCCAACGCCCGACGTTTCGAGATGCAGATGAAAGTGATCTCCAACGTCGATGAAAACGAACAGCGGGCTAATCAGCTGCTCAATATGAGCAGCTAAGGCTTAAGGAAAACACAATGATTCGTTCTTTATGGATCGCGAAAACCGGTCTTGACGCACAGCAGACCAACATGGACGTCATCGCCAACAACCTGGCGAACGTCAGCACTAACGGCTTTAAGCGTTCACGCGCGGTGTTCGAAGACCTGATGTACCAGACCCTGCGTCAGCCGGGTGCGCAGTCGTCAGAACAGACCACGCTGCCGTCGGGCCTGCAGATCGGTACCGGTGTGCGTCCGGTGACCACCGAACGTCTGCACAACCAGGGCAACCTGTCGCAGACCAGCAACTCAAAAGATGTGGCGATTAATGGTCAGGGCTATTTCCAGGTGCAGATGCCGGATGGCACTTCTGCGTATACCCGCGACGGCTCTTTCCAGGTGGATCAGAACGGCCAGCTGGTGACCAACGCCGGTTTCCCGGTGCAGCCAGGCATCACTATTCCGGCGAACGCCACCAGCATCACCATTGCGCGTGACGGCGTGGTGACGGTGACACAGCAGGGGCAGACGCAGCCGGCGCAGGTTGGCCAGCTGACGCTCAGCACCTTCATGAACGATGCCGGACTGGATAGCGTCGGGGAAAACCTCTATCAGGAAACCCAGGCTTCTGGCGCACCAACCGAAAGCACGCCGGGCCAGAACGGGGCCGGTCTGCTGTATCAGGGTTACGTGGAAACCTCCAACGTCAATGTGGCGGAAGAGCTGGTGACCATGATCCAGACGCAGCGCGCTTATGAGATCAACAGCAAAGCGATCAGCACCTCCGATCAGATGCTGCAGAAGTTAACCCAGCTGTAATGCCGGGATCGTTGGGCCAGCGCGTCTGGCCCGATTAAGAACATGAAAAAGGTCAGAACTCCGTGGCGAAGCAAGTGATTCTCAAGCCTGGGCATTGGTTAGTAGCCACGCTGCTACTGACCCTTAACGGTTGTGCGCTGGTGCCGCGCACGCCACTGGTACAGGGTGCGACGACGGCTGAGCCGACACCATCCGCACCGCCGGTGGTGAACGGTTCCATTTTTCAGGGCGTGGCGCCGCTCAACTACGGCTATCAGCCGCTATTCGAGGATCGTCGTCCACGTAACATTGGTGACACCCTGACCATTACGCTGCAGGAAAACGTCAGCGCCAGCAAAAGCTCTTCAGCCAATGCCAGCCGCGACGGCAGTAACAGCTTTGGCCTGAGCGCCATCCCAACCGGCCTGGCCGGACTGGTGGGCGCCGGCGGCGAAAAAGCCGCGCTCGATGCCAACGGCAAAAACGATTTCGCTGGCAAAGGTGGCGCAACCGCCAACAATACCTTTACCGGCACCATCACCGTCACCGTTAACCAGGTGCTGTCGAACGGCAACCTGCGCGTGGTCGGCGAGAAACAGATTGAAATCAACCAGGGCACCGAATTTATTCGCTTCTCTGGCGTAGTGAACCCGCGCACCATCAGCGCCAGCAACGCGGTGCTGTCAACGCAGGTCGCCGATGCACGTATTGAGTACGTCGGTAACGGTTATATCAATGAGGCGCAGACCATGGGCTGGTTCCAGCGCTTCTTCCTGAACGTCTCGCCGATGTAAGAGGTCATGATGAAAAACACTACACTGCTGCGTTTGGGCCTGGGCCTGTTGCTCGGCATCAGCAGCCTGATGGCGCAGGCCGACCGCATCCGCGATCTCACCAGCGTGCAGGGCGTACGCGATAACCAGCTGATTGGTTACGGTCTGGTGGTTGGCCTTGACGGCACCGGTGACCAGACCACCCAGACGCCGTTCACCACGCAAACGGTGAGTAACATGCTGTCGCAGCTGGGCATCACCGTGCCTGCCGGCACCAACATGCAGCTGAAAAACGTGGCGGCGGTGATGGTCACCGCCAAACTGCCGTCGTTTGCCCGCCAGGGACAGACGGTTGACGTGGTGGTGTCCTCTCTGGGTAACGCCAAAAGCTTGCGCGGCGGTACGCTGCTGATGACGCCGCTGAAGGGCGTCGATAACCAGGTTTACGCGCTGGCGCAGGGTAACATTCTGGTCGGCGGGGCGGGCGCCTCGGCCGGCGGCAGCAGCGTACAGGTTAACCAGCTCAACGGCGGCCGCATTACCGGTGGCGCCACTGTGGAACGTGAGCTGCAGAGCAACTTCGGCAGCCAGAACACCATCAACCTGCAGCTTAACAACGAAGATTTCACCATGGCGCAGCGCATTGCTGATGCCATCAACAGCCGTGGCGTGGGGTCAGCGCTGCCGCTGGACGCCCGTACCGTGCAAATCCGCGTGTCGCCGAATAACAGCTCGCAGGTACGTCTGCTGGCGGAGATCCAGAACATCGACGTGTCGGTGCCGCTGGAAGACGCCAAAGTGATCATTAACTCGCGCACCGGTTCGGTGGTGATGAATCGCGAAGTGACGCTCAACACCTGTGCGGTGGCGCAGGGCAACCTGTCGGTCACGGTTAACCAGCAGCAGAACGTCAGCCAGCCGGATACGCCGTTTGCCGGTGGTCAGACGGTTGCCACCACGCAAACGCAGATCGATCTGCGTCAGAGCGGTGGCGCGCTGCAGCGGGTTAACGCCAGTGCCAACCTGAACAACGTAGTGCGGGCGCTGAATGCGCTGGGTGCGACACCGATTGAGCTGATGTCGATTCTGCAATCGATGGAGAGCGCGGGCTGCCTGCGCGCGAAGCTGGAAATTATCTGATGACCGATACGCAATCGCTGATGAACGCGGCGTATGACAGCCGCTCGCTGAACGAACTGAAACGCCAGGCTGCCGTGGACCCGAAAGGCAAAGCGCTGCAGGTGGCGAAGCAGGTCGAAGGGATGTTCGTGCAGATGATGCTGAAGAGCATGCGTGAAGCGCTGCCGCAGGATGGCATGCTGAGCAACGATCAGACGCGGCTTTACACCTCGCTTTACGATCAGCAGATTGCGCAGGAAATCGGCAAGCGCGGACTGGGTCTGGCCGACACCATTGTCAAACAGATGCAGCCGGCGCAGGCACCGGACGAAAGCGCCGGTACCGTGCCGATGAAACTGGATAACAGCTTCATCTATAGCAGCATGGCGCCCACGCAGCTGGAGCAGATGGTGCGCAAAGCGGTGCCGCGTCTGCCGGTCTCGCCGGCCAGCCTGCCGGGTGACAGCAATGAGTTTATCGCCCAGCTGGCGCAGCCGGCGAAAGTGGCCAGCCAGCAGAGCGGCATTCCTCACCATCTCATTCTGGCGCAGGCGGCACTGGAGTCCGGCTGGGGCCAGCGGCAGATCCTGACGCGCGACGGCAAGCCGAGCTACAACGTGTTCGGGATCAAAGCCAGCGGCGACTGGAAGGGCGAAACCACCGACATCATGACCACGGAATACGAGGGCGGTGAAGCGAAGAAAGTGCGCGCCACCTTCCGCGTTTATGGCTCCTATTTCGAAGCGCTCAGCGACTACGTGCGGTTGATTTCCAGTAACCCACGTTATGCGGCGGTGGCGAACGCACCGAGCGCCGAGCAGGGTGCGCGCGCGCTGCAGGCGGCCGGTTACGCGACTGACCCGAAATATGCGCAGAAACTGGTAGGAATGATCCAGCAATTCAAAAACATGGGCGAAAAAGTGGTTAAGGCTTACAGCCAGGATTTCACCGACCTGTTCTGATTTTTCCGCTCAAGTTTCGCTTAAGCACGCCGATAACCTTCACATGCCGCGGGCGTTGTGGCCCGCGCAATCGCACTGATGACTGCCAGCCCGGTTAACGGGAAAAAGGAACCGAGATGTCCAGCATAATTAACTCCGCGATGAGCGGGCTGAGCGCCGCACAGGCCGCATTAAGCACCACCAGTAACAACATCAGTAATTACACCGTGGCCGGTTATTCGCGCCAGACGATTTTGCTGTCGCAGGCCAACAGTACGCTGCAGGGCAGCAACTATTATGGCAACGGCGTCAATGTGACCGGCGTGCAGCGTGAATACGATGAGTTTATTACCGCCCAGCTGCGCGGTAACAGCGCCAACTACAGCGCGGTCAATTCACAGTACAACCAGATTTCGAATATTGATGATCTGTTGTCGACGTCGACCACCAGCCTGTCTGACTCGATTCAGAGCTTTTTCACTAACGTGCAGAACGTGGTGAGTAACGCGGACGATCCTTCTGCGCGCCAGTCTATGCTGAGCTATGCGCAGGGACTGGTAAACCAGTTCCAGACTACCGCACAGTATCTGACCAGCATGCAAAACAGCGTCAATACGGACATCAAAGCCAGCGTCGAGCAGATCAACACCTACTCCAGCCAGATTGCCGATCTCAACACGCAGATCGCCAAGCTGACCACCGGCGGCGGCTCTGCGCCTAACGACCTGCTCGATCAGCGCGATCAGCTGGTCAATAACCTGAATGGCCTGGTCGGCGTGAACGTTTCGCAGCAGGACGGTAACTACATCGTCTCGATGGGCAACACCACGCTGGTCAACGGCAGCAAAACCACCTCGCTGATCGCCATGCCTTCCAGCAGCGATGCGTCGCGCATTACCGTGGGCTATGTCGATAAGCAGGCCGGTAACGTTGAGATCCCGGAAAAAACGCTGACCACCGGTTCGCTCGGGGGCCTGCTGGCGTTCCGTACCCAGGATCTGGATAACGCGCAGAACCAGCTCGGACAGCTGGCAGCGGCATTCACCACCAGCTTCAACCAGGTGCACAGCCAGGGCTATGACAGCAAAGGCAACACCGGCATCAACTTCTTCAATATTGGTAGCCCGACAGTGGTGACCAACAGCAAAAACACCTCTGCCGCTACCGTCAGTGCCAGCTGGACCGATACCGGGGCGATGAAAGCCTCTAACTACAGCGTGAGCTATGACGGCAGCAACTGGTCGGTGACGCGTCTTTCGGACAACGTGAAAGTGACGCCGACCATGGGCAGCGACGGTGCCGGCAATACCACCATGAGCTTTGACGGACTGTCATTAACGGTAAACGGAACGGCTAACGCCAAAGACAGCTTCCTGGTCAAACCGGTGCAGGATGTGATTAGCGGCATGTCAGTGGCTATCACCAGTGAATCGCAGATCGCGGCAGCTTCGGCTGCGGGTGGCGCCAGCGATAACCGTAACGCGCAAAAGCTGCTGGACCTGCAGGATGCCAAACTGATTAACGGTAACGCCACGCTGGCGCAGGGTTATGCCAGCCTGGTGAGCACCGTCGGCAACAAAACCAAAAACCTCGAAACCGCCGCCACCACCCAGAAGGGCGTGGTGACGCAGCTGACTGAACGTCAGCAGTCGGTTTCTGGCGTAAACCTCGACGAAGAGTACGCCAACCTGAGCAAATATCAGCAATTTTACATGGCGAACGCGCAGGTACTGCAAACCGCCAATACCATTTTCGATGCTCTGATGAGCATTCGCGGTTAATACGGGAGGCCTGACCGATGAGACTCAGTACCAATATGATTTTCGACCAGCAGGTGCGCGGCGTCACTGACGCGCAATCCTCCTGGCTGAAAGCGGGTGAACAACTGTCAACCGGTCGCCGCGTGACCAATCCGTCTGACGATCCGATCGCCGCTTCGCGCGCCGTGGTGCTGTCGCAGACGCAGGCGCGCGACAGTCAGTTCGCGCTGGCGCGTTCGTTTGCGAATCAGGGACTGTCGCTGGAAGAGAGCACGCTGAGTGATGTCACGACGGCGATTCAGTCGGCGCAATCCACGCTGATCAGCGCCGGTAACGGCTCGCTGAGTGACGATGACCGCGCGTCTTATGCTACCCAGCTGGAGGGCATTCGCTCGCAGCTGCTCAACCTGGCCAACAGCAAAGACGGGAACGGCCGCTACCTGTTTGCCGGCTATGCGTCCGACAAGCCGCCGTTCACCGAAGATGCCAGCGGTAAAATCATCTATAGCGGTGGCAGCGACGCGATCACCCAGAAAGTCGACAGCGAACGCACCATGACGGTGGGCCATACCGGTAATTCAATTTTTGACCAGCTGACCAGCAACGCCAAGCCGGAGCCGGATGGCAGCGCCAGCCAGACTAACCTGTTCGATATGCTGGATGACGCCATTGCGGCGCTGAAAGTGCCGCAGAATGATGCTGACGATGCCACTAAACAGACCTTCAGCGCGGCGATGGACAAGGCCAACCGTGGCTTCAGCAACTCGCTGAACAACGTGCTGGCGGTGCGTTCTGAGATTGGTACCCAGCTGGACGAACTGGATACGCTGGATGCAAAAGGTGACGACCGCAAGGTGACGCTGAAAGATCAGATGAGCACGCTGGTTAACGTCGATTACACCGAAGCCATTTCTACCTACACCATGCAGCAGCAGCTGCTGCAGGCGTCGTACACCACCTTTAGCGATATGTCGAAGATGTCGCTGTTCCAGATGAATAAATAAACCTGACTGTTTGAGCGTACTTAAACCGGGTACGCTTAGTTTTTCCCACTGCCTGCGAGGGCCGTGGGATTTTTTTTGGCTTGTAATCAGGGTGTTCAGTCAGGTGGGGAGGGGAGAATGCGGGCAATAAAAAACCCCGGACCAGCCGGGGTTTGGAGACGGTAGCGCTCTACAGCAGAGACTTACGCGCTTTCCGGACGGGTAGCCGGTGCGGTAGCCTGATGCGTGGCGCTGTGACCACCGGCTGAACCGCGTCCTTCGAAGTTGAAGGCCGGACGGACCCAGTCACTGTGACGCACGGGCTCAGGTTCCCATGCCGGTGCCGGTGCTTTGGTCATCGGCGCCGTAGCGTGATGCTTAAAGCGGGTCTCAGCATTGCTGACTCCGGTATCACGGGCGGCAACCGGTGCGTGCGGTTCGGTGACCGGCGCGACTGGTGCTTCGGCCGCTACCGGCGCGGACAGCACTTCTTCTACCTGCGCTTCAACCGCGGGTGACACCTCGATCGGAGCCTGTTCCGCTGCGCTAACCGCTTCGGTAACCACTGGCGGCGTCTCTTCGGCAGGCGTAACAGCCGGTTGCGCTTCTGCTGCGGTTTCCTGTGCAACTGCTTCATCGGCTGCGGAAATCACTGCTGGCTGGTGATCAACCGGTGCCGCCACTGGCGTCAGGTCATCAGTATTCACCACCGGCACCTCAGTGTGCGCCTGCGGTTCAGCCTGATGCACCACTTCTGGCGCTGGCGTTTCGGGCTGTGCCACGGCAGCGGCTTCGACAGCCACAGGCAGTTCTTCCGCCGGGGCGGCATCCTGATAGCCATAGTCTGGCATTTCGTTCAGCGCCTGGTTAGAAGTGAAGTGCTCGTGAGTCTGCGTGACCGGATAGGTGATCCACACTTTGCCTGACGCCATCTCTGGTGAGGCAGCTGCTGTTTCCAGCGGCATCGCAGACTGCGTAGGGTAACGCTCGTCACGATAGCGACGACGACGCTGACCGCTGACGCGCAGATGACGCGGTGAGCGACGTGAACGGCGCGGCATGTTGGCCCCGTCACGGTTCTCGCTGTCATCCTGCTCATCCTGAGCGGTTTCAACTTGCTCTTTCAGCTGGGCGCGCTGGCTGTTTTCCTGCACCGCTTCAGTAACGGCAGCGGCAGGCAGCTCAGCAGGCATCGCGTCAGCGTTGTCACCTACGCGCACGCGCTGACTGAGCTGGCGCTGTTTGCGACGCGGCATAACCTGAACGCGTTCGTCTTCCTGCGCAACGCTGTCATCAACGCTATCAACAACAGGCACCTGCTCAGCAACTTGCGGTTCCTGCTGCGCACGCTTCTCTTCCTGACGACGACGCTGGCGCTCAGCACGCTGTTCGCGACGCTGTTGCTGCTGCTCATCACGCTGCTGCAGTTGCTCTTCAGTCAGCGCCGGACGCTCGCCGCGCGCGTCATTCTGACGCTTGTTACGGCGGTTATCCTGATCGCGTGGCTCGCGTGCTTCACGAGGCTCACGGGGTTCACGCGGCTCGCGCGCTTCACGTGGCTCACGGCCTTCACGGCTCTGCGCATACTCACCGTTGCGCGGTGTGCGCTCGCGGCGATTGTTGTTGTTGCGGCGATTGTTACGACGCTCACCACGCTGCTGCGTATTCTCACCGTCAGCCGTTTTCGCTTCGGTCTTCTCTTCAGCAGGGGCCGCGGCGGGTGCATCACCAGCAAACAGTTTTTTCAGGCCACCCAGCAGGCGCGCAACAAAACCGGTGCTGACCGTCGCGGGTGCTGCGACCGCCGGTTTGGCTTTGACGTCAACCGCTGCCGGCTGGCTCTCTTCACTCACTTCAACCGGAGCCGGTGGTGCATCCGGCATCACGAAGGCGGCCAGTGCAGGCTGCTCCGGACGACGACGCTCAGCGTGCTCTTCTTCCGAAGGCAGCGCCATCTCAGCTTCATGCAGTTTCGGCAGGTGATAGGAGAGGGTTTGCGTCTCTTCACCTTTGCGCACGCGCAGCACCGAGTAGTGCGGCGTTTCCATCTGATCGTTTGGCACGATGATGGCACGCACGCCGCCCTGACGTTTCTCAATCGCACTGACCGCTTCACGTTTTTCGTTCAGCAGGTAAGAGGCCACCTGAACCGGCACAATGGCGTGCACTTCTTTGGTGTTGTCTTTCAGCGCTTCTTCTTCAATCAGACGCAGGATCGACAGCGACAGCGATTCGTTATCACGAATGGTGCCGGTACCGCTACAGCGCGGGCAGACGTGATGGCTGGACTCACCCAGTGACGGGCTGAGGCGCTGACGCGACATCTCCAGCAGACCAAAGCGTGAAATGTGGCTGATCTGGATACGCGCCCGATCCTGACGTACCGCTTCACGCAGACGGTTTTCCACGGCGCGCTGATGGCGCACAGGCGTCATATCGATGAAGTCGATAACAATCAGACCACCGAGGTCGCGCAGGCGCAGCTGACGGGCAATCTCGTCGGCGGCTTCCAGGTTGGTGTTGAAGGCGGTCTCTTCGATATCGCCACCGCGTGTAGCGCGGGCGGAGTTGATATCGATGGCGGTCAGCGCTTCGGTGCTGTCGATAACGATAGAACCGCCGGACGGCAGACGCACTTCGCGCTGGAACGCCGATTCAATCTGCGATTCGATCTGGTAATGGCTGAACAGCGGAATTTCACCGGTGTACAGTTTGATTTTGCTGCTGAAGTCCGGACGACCGAGCGCGGCGATGTGCTGACGCGCCAGCTCCAGCACTTTCGGGTTATCGATAAGGATTTCACCGATATCCTGACGCAGGTAGTCGCGGAAGGCGCGCACAATCACGTTACTTTCCTGATGAATCAGGAACGGTGCCGGGCGGCTGTCTGCGGCTTTTTTGATGGCTTCCCAGTGCTTCAGACGGAAGCTGAGGTCCCACTGCAGCGATTCGGCAGATTTGCCGACGCCAGCGGTACGCACGATCAGGCCCATGCCGTCCGGCAGCTCCAGCGCTGACAGCGCCTCTTTCAGCTCGGTTCGGTCGTCACCTTCGATACGGCGGGAAATGCCGCCAGCGCGCGGGTTGTTGGGCATCAGCACCAGATAGCTACCGGCCAGCGAAATAAAGGTGGTCAGTGCTGCCCCTTTATTTCCGCGCTCCTCTTTATCGATTTGTACGATCACTTCCTGGCCTTCACGCAGCACATCTTTGATGTTCGGACGGCCATGCGCGTTGTAATTAGCAGGGAAGTATTCGCGGGAAATTTCTTTCAGAGGGAGGAAACCGTGACGCTCGGCACCGTAATCAACAAACGCAGCTTCGAGGCTGGGTTCAATACGGGTGATTTTACCTTTGTAGATGTTGGCTTTTTTCTGCTCGTGTCCGGGGCTTTCGATATCCAGATCGTACAGACGTTGTCCGTCAACAAGGGCAACGCGCAACTCCTCCTGCTGAGTTGCGTTGATTAACATTCTTTTCATCGTGACTTACTCGTTATTCTCACATGAGTGATAAAGCTGCGGGCATCGTTACCCTGGACGAGAATCAACCGATGGCCCCGTGTCTGCATGCACTGACGTCAACCTCACGGTTGTCGGCGGCTAAAGGGGCGCAAATCTTGTCGGTGGCCTGTTTTTCATAAGGAAAACCAGCGCCTGAAGGTGGAAGTGCTACAGAGTATTCAAAAATCCACACATCCCAGTCTGTCGTCCAGGCCGCAACCCGCAGCCCGCTAAGTGCCTGATTAAACATCACGTCTTACGCCATTGCTGCGTGTCCGTTTCATCCGGCAAAATACCTTAATTTCGCTCTTTTTCCTGCCTGACTCTTTCCAGGACAGAAACCTCTGCATTATTCCATTGCTTAGCAACTTATAGCAAGGCGACTTTTACCGAGCTGTGAAGTTTGTTCATCCTTAACCTGTTCATTTGCAGGGGTAATCATCGCATCGTTGAAAAAGCCAGCATTCTGGCCGCGTAACGCGGCGATAAAGTCAGAGTTAAGCACAGAAAAAGGGGTGGCGCTATCCGGGGACACTATTTAGAATCGCCGCCATGAAAACAGAGAATCCCGGCGTACAGTTTGTCGCCATCACGGCTGAAAATGCCGGTCAACGTATTGATAACTTTTTGCGCACCCAGCTGAAAGGGGTGCCGAAAAGCATGATTTACCGCATCCTGCGTAAAGGCGAGGTGCGGGTGAATAAGAAGCGCGTAAAACCTGAATATAAGCTGGAAGACGGCGACGAAGTGCGTGTGCCGCCGGTGCGCGTGGCCGAGCGTGAAGAGCAGGCGGTATCGCCCAAGCTGGATAAAGTGGCGGCGCTGGAGTCGTGCATTCTGTATGAAGACGATTATCTGCTGGTGCTGAACAAACCGTCCGGCACCGCGGTGCACGGCGGCAGCGGGCTGAGCTTCGGCGTGATTGAAGGGCTGCGCGCGCTGCGCCCGGAGGCGCGTTTCCTTGAACTGGTGCACCGTCTCGATCGTGACACGTCCGGCATTTTGCTGGTGGCGAAGAAGCGCTCGGCGCTGCGTTCACTGCACGAGCAGCTGCGTGAGAAGGGCATGCAGAAGGATTATCTGGCGCTGGTGCGCGGCGACTGGCCATCGCACCTGAAAGTGGTGCAGGCACCGCTGCTGAAAAACATTCTGCAAAGCGGCGAGCGCGTGGTGCGGGTCAGCGCCGAGGGCAAGCCCTCAGAAACGCGCTTTAAAGTTGAAGAACGTTTTGGCCTGGCAACTTTAGTTAAAGCCAGTCCGGTGACCGGACGTACGCATCAGATTCGCGTGCATACCCTGCATGGCGGGCACCCGATTGCTTTTGACGATCGCTATGGCGATCGCGAATTCGATCGCCAGCTGGCACCAACCGGTCTGGCGCGGCTGTTCCTGCATGCTGCCGCGCTGACGTTTACCCATCCCAACACCGGCGAAAGCCTGCGTATGGAAGCGCCGCTGGATAAGGCACTGAAGCACTGCCTGTCCCAGCTGCGCCAGCAGAAAAAAGCCTGACAGCGTGGCATCAGCCCAGCGGATTGATGCCTGCCTGCCTTAACAGGCCATTCAGCGCGATCAGCGGTAAGCCAATCAGGCTATTGGGATCGCGCCCCTCCAGCCGTTCGAACAGACAAATCCCCAGTCCCTCACTTTTGAAACTGCCGGCGCACTGCAGCGGCTGCTCCAACTCGACGTAGCGCGCAATCTCTGCCGCGCTCAGTTGCCGAAAATGCACGGTAAAGGGTTCACACAGCACATGCTGCTGCGCGCTGGCGGGGTGAATCAGCGCCAGGCCGGTGTAAAAGGTAATGGCTTTGCCGCTCGCCAGCGCCAGCTGCTGGCAGGCGTTCTCGGTGGTATGCGGCTTGCCG
This sequence comes from Pantoea sp. R102, assembly GCF_004916815.1. Classification (NCBI taxonomy): domain Bacteria; kingdom Pseudomonadati; phylum Pseudomonadota; class Gammaproteobacteria; order Enterobacterales; family Erwiniaceae; genus Pantoea; species Pantoea sp. R102. The sequence goes on along the minus strand of NZ_SDFT01000016.1, from coordinate 7,004 downwards.
GCGATGCGGCCATCCAGTACACAGACCTGATCGGACCCAATGATCCAGCGCGCAGGATAGCGCGCGGCCAGTGCCTGCGCTTTGGCAATGGCCAGACGCTGCACCAGCTGCGGCGCGGCTTCTCCCGGCAGCGGCGTTTCATCACTTTCAGGGGCGGCAGTGATAAACGGCAGGCCGAGCTTGCGCAGCAGCGCCTGACGGAACGGAGAGGTTGAGGCTAAAACCAGCGGTGTCATCATTTTTTTGCAGAAGTGATAGCGTAAAGATGACAGGCATTTTAAACTATGCGCCGCACTGGATGCGACTAACGGGTGAAAGATGCTGTAAACCGGCCTTTTTCTTTGACTCTATGACGTTACAAAGTTAATATGCGCGCCCTATGCAAAAGGTAAAATTACCCCTGACGCTCGATCCGGTCCGCGCCGCGCAAAAACGCCTGGATTATCACGGTGTTTACGCACCTGAATTGGTGGCGCGCCTGGCCGAAACGGTCGTGAGTGTGGACAGTGATGTGGAATGTGCCATGTCGTTTGCGGTTGACAACCAGCGCCTCGCGGTTCTGCAAGGAACAGCCGATGTGCAGGTAACGTTGTTATGTCAACGCTGCAACCAACCGTTCCCGCATGCTGTGCACGTAAGCTATTGCTTCAGTCCTGTCTCTTCTGATGAGCAGGCCGAGGCACTGCCGGAAGCCTACGAGCCGGTCGATGTCAACGATTTCGGTGAAATCGACCTGCTGGCGGTGATCGAAGATGAACTCATCCTCGCGCTGCCGGTCGTTCCGGTGCATGATTCTGAACACTGTGAAGTGTCCGACGCGGACATGGTCTTTGGCCAGCTGCCTGAAGAGGTGGAAAAACCAAACCCATTTGCCGTATTAGCCAGTTTAAAGCGTAAGTAATAGGAGTAAGGTCCATGGCCGTACAACAGAATAAACCAACCCGTTCTAAGCGTGGTATGCGTCGTTCGCACGATGCGCTGACCACTACCACTCTGTCAGTAGATAAAGTTTCTGGTGAAACTCATCTGCGTCACCATATCACTGCGGATGGTTACTACCGCGGTCGCAAGGTTATCACCAAGTAATTCTTTGCGGTTACGCAAGGCGATACCTTGACACGTTTGACCCTGGCAGTTGATGCCATGGGCGGGGACTTCGGTCCCTGCGTGACAGTGCCTGCAGCCTTGCAGGCACTGGCCTCTCATTCGCAGCTGGTTCTTCTTCTGGTCGGCGATCCCGACATCATCTCGTCATTTCTTGCCAAAGCGGATTCCTCGTTACTGGGGCGTGTGCAGGTAATCCCTGCCGAATCGGTTATTGCAAGTGATGCCAAACCCTCGCAGGCGATTCGTAACAGCCGCGGCAGCTCCATGCGCGTGGCATTAGAGCTGGTGAAAGAGGGGAAAGCGCAGGCGTGCGTCAGTGCCGGCAATACTGGTGCGCTGATGGGCCTGGCAAAATTATTACTCAAGCCGCTGGATGGCATTGAGCGTCCGGCGTTGATGACCGTGCTGCCGCATCAGCAGCACGGCAAAACGGTGGTGCTGGATCTGGGCGCTAACGTCGATTCCGACAGTGAAATGCTGGTGCAGTTTGCTGTGATGGGTGCGGTGATGGCGGAAGAGGTGCTGGAAATCAGCCAGCCGCGCGTCGCGCTGCTCAACATCGGTCAGGAAGAGACGAAGGGGCTGGAGACGATCCGCGCCGCATCGGCGGTGCTGCGGGCCTCGCCGCAGATCAACTATATTGGTTACCTTGAGGGGAACGATCTCCTCACCGGCAAGACGGATGTGCTGGTCTGTGATGGCTTCGTGGGTAATGTCACGTTGAAGACCATGGAAGGCGTGGTAAGAATGTTTCTTTCTCTGCTCAAATCGTCAGGTGAAGGAAAAAAACGGGCCTGGTGGCTGAAATGGCTGGGACGCTGGATCCAAAAGCGTCTGGCTAAACGTTTCGGTCATCTCAACCCCGACCAGTACAATGGCGCTTGTCTGTTAGGATTGCGCGGGACAGTGATCAAGAGCCACGGCGCGGCGAATCAACGCGCGTTTGCCGTGGCGATAGAACAGGCAGAGCAGGCGGTGCGCAAGCAAGTTCCCGAGAGAATTGCCGCGCGCCTTGACGCTGTATTAGCCAGGAGTGACAAAGCGTAGATGTTTACCAAAATTATCGGTACGGGCAGCTATTTGCCTGAGCAGGTTCGCAGCAACGCGGACCTGGAAAAAATGGTGGAGACTTCGGACGAGTGGATTGTCACCCGGACCGGTATTCGTGAACGTCGCATTGCGGCACCGGATGAAACGGTAGCCAGCATGGGCTTCACCGCTGCCCAGCGTGCGCTGGAGATGGCGGGCGTGGCAGCCAGCGACGTTGGCCTGATCATCGTGGCAACTACTTCTTCCAGCCACGCCTTCCCGAGCTCAGCGTGCATGATTCAGCAGATGCTGGAAATCAACGACTGCGCCGCCTTCGATCTCGCAGCTGCCTGTGCCGGTTTTACCTATGCACTGAGCGTGGCCGATCAATACATCAAAAACGGTGCGGTGAAGCACGCGCTGGTGATCGGCGCGGATGTGCTGGCTCGCACCCTCGATCCTGACGATCGCGGCACCATCATCCTGTTTGGTGATGGCGCGGGTGCCGTGGTGCTCGGCGCAAGCGAAGAAGCGGGCATTCTCTCCACGCATCTGCATGCCGATGGCCGCTACGGTAAGCTGCTGACGCTGCCGTACCAGGATCGCGCGCATCAGGATGAGCCGGCTTACCTCACCATGGCCGGCAACGAAGTGTTTAAGGTCGCGGTCACTGAGCTGGCGCATATCGTCGATGAAACGCTGCAGGCGAATAATCTCGATCGTGAACAGCTTGACTGGCTGGTGCCGCATCAGGCCAACCTGCGCATCATCAGCGCCACCGCCAAAAAGCTCGGCATGGGCATGGATAAAGTGGTGGTGACGCTGGATCGACACGGCAACACCTCGGCAGCGTCGGTGCCAAGCGCGCTGGACGAAGCGGTACGTGATGGCCGCATCAAGCCCGGACACCTGATTTTGCTCGAGGCCTTTGGTGGCGGTTTCACCTGGGGCTCGGCGCTGGTTCGCTTTTGATTGACAGGAACGCAAGATGACGCAAATTGCTTTTGTTTTCCCGGGACAGGGATCGCAGACCGTCGGCATGCTGGCCGATCTGGCAGCGGAAAATCCACAGGTTGAAGCCACTTTCCGTGAAGCTTCTGACGCGCTGGGTTACGACTTATGGCAGCTGGTCCAGCAGGGCCCGGCTGAAGAGCTGAACAAAACCTGGCAGACCCAGCCGGCACTGCTGGCAGCTTCGGTCGCGATTTATCGCGTCTGGCAGAGCAAAAATGGCGCACAGCCTGCGCTGATGGCCGGACACAGCCTCGGTGAATACTCTGCGCTGGTGTGTGCGGGCGTGCTGAACTTTGCTGACGCCATTAAGCTGGTTGAACTGCGTGGCAAACTGATGCAGGAAGCGGTGCCGGAAGGCACGGGCGCCATGCAGGCGATTATCGGTCTCGACGACGCGGCAATTCGCAAAGCCTGTGAAGAGAGCGCGCAGGGCCAGGTGGTTTCGCCGGTCAACTTCAACTCGCCGGGTCAGGTGGTTATCGCCGGCAATAAAGAAGCGGTTGAACGTGCCGGTGCCGCCTGTAAAGCGGCCGGCGCCAAGCGCGCGCTGCCGCTGCCGGTCAGCGTGCCGTCACACTGCGCGCTGATGAAACCTGCGGCGGATAAGCTGGCGGTGGCGCTGGAAAGCGTGACCTTCAATGCGCCGTCGGTACCGGTGGTCAATAACGTTGACGTTAAGTGCGAAAGCGACGCCGCGGCGATTCGCAGCGCGCTGGTGCGTCAGCTGTACAGCCCGGTGCGCTGGACTGAGGCGGTTGAGTTTATTGCTGCACAGGGCGTGACTGAACTGCTGGAAATTGGTCCGGGTAAAGTGCTGACCGGCCTGACCAAACGAATTGTGGACAGCCTGACGGCTGCAGCGGTGAACGATCCATCGTCACTGGCTGCGGCGCCTGGCCAGGAATAAGAGGAAAATCATGAGCTTTGAAGGTAAAGTAGCGCTGGTGACCGGCGCCAGCCGCGGTATCGGACGTGCCATCGCGGAAACGCTGGCGGCACGCGGTGCAAAAGTGGTGGGTACTGCCACCAGCGAAAGCGGCGCGGAAGCCATCAGTGCTTACCTCGGCGACAAGGGCAAAGGTCTGCTGCTGAACGTGACCGATGCGGCCTCTATTGAGAGCGTGCTCGAGAAAGTTCGCGCCGAATTTGGCGAAGTTGACATTTTGGTCAATAATGCAGGCATTACGCGTGACAATCTGCTGATGCGCATGAAAGACGATGAGTGGGCGGATATCCTCGATACCAACCTGACATCGGTGTTCCGCCTGTCGAAGGCGGTCATGCGTGCCATGATGAAAAAGCGCGTGGGCCGTATCATTACCATCGGTTCGGTAGTTGGAACCATGGGTAACGCGGGTCAGGCAAACTATGCGGCAGCAAAAGCAGGTTTGATTGGCTTTAGCAAATCACTGGCGCGAGAAGTTGCGTCACGTGGCATTACCGTAAACGTCGTGGCTCCGGGCTTTATTGAGACGGACATGACGCGTGCACTGAACGAAGATCAGCGCTCGGGCATTCTGGCAGAAGTGCCGGCAGGTCGTTTAGGCGACCCGCAGGAGATTGCCAATGCTGTTGCATTCTTAGCCTCTGACGAAGCCGCCTACATCACGGGTGAGACGCTGCACGTCAATGGCGGCATGTACATGGTCTGATAATCACGAAATCATTTGCATTATCTGCGGTAAACACCGCAGAATAACGCAAAATCGTGGTTCGACCAGCCGGGATTTTGTTGCATCTTTTTCAACATTTTATACACTACGAAAACCATCGCGAAAGCGAGTTTTGATAGGAAATTAAATAGTATGAGCGATATCGAACAACGCGTTAAGAAAATCGTAGCTGAGCAGCTGGGCGTTAAAGAAGACGAAGTGGTTAACGGCGCTTCTTTCGTTGAAGACCTGGGTGCAGATTCTCTTGACACCGTTGAGCTGGTAATGGCTCTGGAAGAAGAGTTTGATACTGAAATTCCAGACGAAGAAGCTGAGAAAATCACTACCGTTCAGGCAGCGATCGACTATATCAATAACCATAAAGGTTAATGAATATCTTCAGGCGGTCATTCGACCGCCTGAGTTTTATGTTTGCCCCACATAGCGTCATTATTTCCCTCCCTGGAGGACGAACGTGTCTAAGCGTCGTGTAGTTGTGACCGGTCTTGGCATGTTGTCTCCTGTCGGCAATACCGTAGAGTCTACCTGGCGTGCTCTCCTTGCCGGTCAGAGCGGCATTAACCTGATCGACCATTTTGATACCAGTGCCTACGCAACGCGTTTTGCGGGTCTGGTGAAAGATTTTAACTGCGATGAATACATCTCGCGCAAAGATCAACGCAAGATGGATGACTTCATCCAGTACGGCATTGTGGCCGGTATTCAGGCTATGGCGGACTCCGGTCTGGTCGTAACCGACGAGAATGCCGGACGCATCGGTGCGGCTATCGGTTCCGGCATCGGCGGTCTGGGTTTGATCGAAGATAACCATACCTCGCTGGTCAATGGCGGTCCGCGCAAAATCAGTCCATTCTTCGTGCCTTCAACCATCGTTAACATGGTCGCTGGCCACCTGACCATCATGTACGGCCTGAAAGGTCCGAGCATCTCGATTGCGACCGCCTGTACTTCCGGCGTGCACAATATTGGTCATGCGGCGCGCATCATCGCGTATAACGACGCAGATGTGATGCTGGCCGGCGGTGCTGAGAAAGCCAGTACGCCACTGGGCGTGGGCGGTTTCGGTGCGGCGCGTGCGCTCTCTACCCGTAACGACAATCCGCAGGCGGCGAGCCGTCCGTGGGATAAAGATCGTGACGGTTTCGTGCTGGGCGACGGTGCCGGTATCGTGGTGCTGGAAGAGTACGAACACGCGAAAAAACGCGGTGCGAAGATTTATGCGGAAATCGTTGGTTTCGGCATGAGCAGCGACGCTTACCACATGACATCACCACCGGAAGACGGTTCAGGTGCAGCCGCAGCGATGGTCAACGCGCTGCGTGACGCGCAGCTGGATCCGGCGCAGATTGGCTATGTTAACGCGCACGGCACCTCAACGCCGGCCGGTGACAAAGCAGAAGCGCAGGCGGTGAAGTCGGTGTTTGGTGCGTCAGCGCACAGCGTGATGGTCAGCTCGACCAAGTCGATGACCGGTCACCTGCTGGGTGCGGCGGGCGCGGTAGAAGCGATTTATTCGATTCTGGCGCTGCGCGACCAGGCGGTTCCGCCCACCATAAACCTCGACAATCCTGACGAAGGTTGCGATCTGGACTTCGTGCCGCACACGGCGCGCCAGGTCAGCGGACTGGAGTACACGCTGTGTAACTCCTTTGGATTCGGCGGCACCAACGGCTCGCTGATCTTCCGCAAGGTATAAGCGCTATCCAGCCGAACAGAGGCCCGCAATGCGGGCCTTTTTTATATTTTGTCACGCAGTGGCGTGGAATGTTACGCGCCACAGTGCTATTCAACGCTGACGCCAGCGGCAGAGGAGAAGCGCATGTGGATTAACGGAGTGGCACAGGACACCCTTTCTGCCCGCGACCGCGCGGTGCAGTTCGGCGACGGCTGTTTCACCACCGCGGCAGTCAGAGAGGGCCGTATCCAGCTGCTGGAGGCGCATCTGCAGCGTCTGCAGGACGGCTGCCAGCGTTTGCTGATGGCCGCGCCGGACCGCGCCTTACTGGCGGAAGAGATGCACCGCGCGGCGGCGGACCAGCGCGAAGCAGTGCTCAAAGTGATCCTGACGCCGGGGGCGGGCGGACGCGGCTACAGTCGCGCCGGCTGCACGCACCCCACGCGTATCATCGCGCTCGCACCCTGGCCACAGCACTACGCCACGCTGCAGCAGCAGGGCGCGCG
>NZ_SDFT01000169.1:0-14704 GCF_004916815.1 Pantoea sp. R102 | reverse complement strand
CGATTGGCGCGCAGGTAAGCCAGCTGGTCTGCCAGCCACGCATCACCGCCGCGCCATGCGGCTTCCGCCGCTACCAGCGCCAGAATATCCACGCCCGGTACGATGCCTTCACGCACCTGCTTAAAGCGTTTCCGCAGTTCGGGATGAGGGATAATGGCCATGGACGCACCCAGCCCTGCGATGTTGAAGGTTTTAGACGGCGAAATCAGGGTAATGCTGCGCTGGGCGGCGTCTTCGCTCAGCGAGGCAAACGGAATGTGCTGTACGCCGGGCGTTAACAGCAGGTCACAATGGATTTCATCGGAGCACACCAGCAAATCGTGGCGTTGGGCAAAGGCCAGCTGCGCTTCCAGCTCATCACGGCGGTAAACGGTGCCGCCCGGATTCTGCGGATTGCACAGCATGAGCAGGCGCTCGTTGCCCTGCATCTGGCTGTCATCCAGCTGCATAACCCAGCGATCCTGCTGTAACTGCAATGGCAGATTGACCTGAGCGCGCTGCGCCAGCCGCGCCGCCGCGCGAAACGGCGGATAAATCGGCGTCGGTGCCACGGTGCTCTGCGACGACTCGGTAAATGCCCGGACCGATAAATTCAGTCCGCTCACCACGCCCGGCAGCAACACAATCCATTCCGGCTCAATCTGCCAGCCATAGCGCTGGGCTAAGCGGGAAATAGTGATATCAATCAAACCGTGCGGCGTCGCGCCATAGCCGAAAACACCGTGGTCGGCACGCTGTTTAATGGCCTCAATGATGCACGGCGGCGAGCGAAAATCGGTGTCGGCAACCCACAAAGGCAGCACATCGCGATCACCATATTTGTGCCATTTCAAACTATCGCTGTGACGACGGTCTATCCCTTGATCAAAATCGAATGCCATAGTGCGCTTTCCACGTAAACTGTCTGAATGAGCAGACTAACTGATGCACTCCTCCCGAGCCAGCAGTCATGAAAAGGAGCAAGGTATGACGAAACTGGAAATTTGTTGCTATGGCATCGACTGCGCAATGACTGCGCAGGCGTCCGGTGCCGATCGCGTGGAGCTGTGCAGTGCTCCGCGTGAAGGCGGACTGACACCTTCGGCGGGTATGCTGGAAGCCGCACAGCGTGAACTGACCATTCCGGTCCACCCGATCGTGCGGCCGCGCGGCGGCGATTTTTGTTACACCGCACGCGAATTTGAGGTGATGAAATCGGACGTGGCGCGCATTCGCGAGCTGGGTTTTCCTGGCCTGGTGATTGGCATGCTGGACGAAGATGCGCACGTCGACACGGTACGCATGCAGCAGATTATGGCGCTGTGCGACGGCATGGCTGTGACCTTCCATCGCGCCTTTGATTTGTGCCACAGCCCGAAGCGTTCGCTGGAGGTGCTGACTGATTTAGGGATCGCCCGCGTTCTGACTTCCGGTCAGCAGCAGAGCGCTGAAACCGGAATTGCATTATTACGGGAACTAAATGAATACAGCACCGGTCCAATCATTATGGCAGGGGCAGGCGTGCGCCTCAGCAATCTGCAAAAGTTCCTCGACAGCGGATTGCAGGAAGTCCACAGCTCCGCCAGCCGCGCCGTCGCGTCACCGATGCGCTACCGTAAAGCCGGTGTCTCGATGTGTTCTGAAGCGGAAACCGATGAATTCAGCCGCTCCTGTGTCGATGGCGATGTCGTCGAAGCCATGAAGAGCATGATGCAGATGAGCGTTGACCGGGTCGCCTGACCCGTACCAATTTTGCCGCGCAGCACGCCGAAAACCTGACGTGATGTTTGCAAGTACCAAACCCCAGTTCCTTGCTGGGGTTCTTTTTGTCTGCCGCTTCGCCATGAATAGCGCATTGGTGAAAAAGATGCTTTGATTACTCTATGGCTTAACGCGCGGATAACGCTGATGAAATCCCTCCCTTATGCTGTTGTGATTCTGCTGTTCCCCGTTGCCGGCGCGGCGCTGGCCGCCAGCAGCACCTGCCCGCCGCTGAGCAAAAACATCACCAGCAGCAACAACTGGATTATGCTGGGCGGCGATGCCAAAGGCGCGGTGCGCCAGGTGGTGGCCGGGGAGTTTGGTAAAGACGTCAACTCGCAGAAGCGCGTGCTCGGGCAGTTTGACCAGTGCGGCGATCTGATGGTGGCTGACATCACCTATGACAAAAGCGAAGGCAACGTGGTGCTGAGCATGGAGCAGCATATCGCGCGCGTGCAGCGCGGCTGGGTGGCTGACTATGCTTATCTGGTTAAAGTTACCCGCGCGGGCAAAGAGGAAGTGGTGGATAACCGGCAAGGCACCATCAGCTGGCAGATGGGGCAACACGGCAACATCATCAGCGCCTCGGACAAATTCACCAGCATGGGGAAAGAGGGCTTTACTGATACCACTTACCGCTACGATAAACACTTCCGGCTGGAAAAAAGTATTGCGCGCGGCAGCGATGAACTGACCAACGGCGAGAATACCTGGCGCTGGAATCCGCAGGGGCTGGTGGTGGCATCCACCAGCGCGCGCAGTAAAGATACCTACAGCTACGATAATCAGTGGCGCGAACTGCGGCTGCACGGCACCTCGACCACGCCGGTTAGCACTTTGCGCTCGGTGGATGAGTGCCAGTTGTGGGACGAGGTGGGCAATTGCACGCTGAGCTATTTGCATGAGACCGAAGTGTTTGCCAAAGGCACCATTGAGCGGCATCTGAGTTCGGCCTACAAATATCAGTACTGGGATCGTCCGGCGACGGACAATTGATGCGCCGTCGCGTATGCTGTTCTGTGCACAACCCGGGAGCCCATTATGACACTGATTATTTCATTCCTTTTCGCCATTACCCTGCTTACGCTGACGCCCGGCTTCGATACCGCGCTGGTGCTGCGTTCAGCGGCTGCGCAGGGCTGGCAGCGTGCCTCGGCGACGGCATTGGGCGTTACGCTCGGCTGTCTGGTGTGGGGTGTGGCGGTCGGGCTGGGCTTAGGCGCGCTGCTGCTGGCTTCGGAAATGGCTTATAACCTGCTGAAAGGCATCGGTGCCCTGTACCTGCTGTATCTCGGCGTCAGACTGCTGCTTAACCCGCGCAGCACGGTGGCCAGCGGGCAGGAGGGGCAAAAGCGGGAAGAGCGCTATCTGACCTGCTTCGCGCGTGGCCTGACCGGTAACCTGCTCAATCCCAAAGTCGGGGTTTTTTACGTCACTTTCCTGCCGCAGTTTATCCCGGCCGGCGGATCGGTGGCGCTGTGGTGCACGCTGATGGCGCTCACCCACATGGTGATTGGCTTAGTGTGGAACGCGGTATTGATTAGCGGCAGCCAGTACTTTGCTGGTCATCTGCGCCGTCCGGCAGTGTTAAAAGTGATGGATCGCCTGACCGGCTGCGTGTTTATTGGTTTCGCCGCGAAGCTGGCGCTGTCGCGGCGTTAAGCGTTACGGTTTGCGCGCCACCAGCACGGCACGCAGCGGGGCGGGATAGCCTTCAATCGTTTTGCTGCTGTCGTGCGGATCGAGGAACTCCGCCAGCGATTCGCTGGTCATCCAGTCGGTGCGACGCTGCTCTTCCACCGAGGTGATGGCGTAATCGGCGATGCGCACATCGACAAAACCGCACTTCTCCAGCCAGTTTTTCAGCGCCGCCGCAGACGGAATAAAGTAAACGTTGCGCATCTGCGCATAGCGTTCACCCGGTACCAGCACCGCGTTTTCATCGCCTTCAATCACCAGCGTCTCCAGCACCAGTTCGCCGTCGCTGACCAGCTGATTTTTCAGCTGCAGCAGATGGTCGAGCGGCGAACGTCGGTGATAGAGCACGCCCATGGAGAACACGGTATCGAACGCCTGCAGCGCCGGTAGCTGTTCAATGCCCAGCGGCAGCAGATGCGCACGGCGATCGTCACCCAGCAGCTTACGCACCGCTTCGAACTGGCACAGGAACAACTGCATCGGATCGATACCGACCACCAGCTGCGCGCCGGCACCAATCATACGCCACATGTGATAACCGCTGCCGCAGCCCACATCCAGCACGGTTCGACCGGCCAGCGAAGAGATATGCGGCAGCACACGGTCCCACTTCCAGTCGGAGCGCCATTCGGTGTCGATGTCGCAGCCGTAGAGCGAAAACGGCCCTTTGCGCCACGGCATCAGGTTACGCAGCAGCTTTTCGATGCCGGCGCGCTGGCGATCGGTTAACGCGTCATGCTGCGCGCTGACGCTGTGCAGCAGATCGAGCTGCTGCGGCACCAGCAGCGGCAGATTGTCGACCGACTTCTCCCAGTTGCGAAAATGTCCGTGCAGGTTTTCACGCTGCCAGGCGGCGACCTGCGCCGGCAACACTTCCAGCCAGCTGGCGAGCGGGCCGGTGGCGATTTGCTGATAAAAACGGCCAAAATCAATCATTTCAACGCCACCAGTGAGCCAAAGTTAAAGCACTGGAACCACAGCTCGGCGTGGGCAAAGCCAGCGCTTTTCAGACGGGCTTTATGCGTTTCCACGCTGTCCGTCAGCATCACGTTCTCCAGCATGCTGCGCTTCTGGCTGATCTCCAGCTCGCTGTAGCCGTTGGCGCGCTTAAAGTCGTGGTGCATGTTGAACAGCAGTTCGCCGACGTCGGCATCTTCAAAGCTGAACTTTTCCGACAGCACCAGCGCACCGCCCGGATTGAGGCCGGCAGCGATTTTTTGCAGCAGCGTCAGGCGCGCGTCCGGCTCAAGGAACTGCAGGGTAAAGTTGAGCACCACCAGTGAGGCGTTTTCAATGTGGATATCGCGGATATCCGCCTCCAGCACCTGCACCGGCGTAGCAGCGCGGAAGGCGTCGATGTGACGGCGGCAGCGTTCCACCATCGCCGGCGAATTATCGACGGCAATAATCTGGCAACCCGGTGCCTGAATATTGCGGCGCACCGCCAGCGTGGCCGCGCCCAGCGAGCAGCCGAGATCGTAAACCTGGCTGTTGGGCTGCACAAAGCGTTCTGCCAGCATGCCAATCATCGAAATGATGTTGGAGTAACCCGGCACCGAGCGCTGAATCATATCGGGAAAGACTTCAGCCACGCGCTCGTCAAAGGTCCAGTCGCCCAGTTTATCGATGGGCGCGGAGAATAGCGTATCGCGGTCAGACATAATGAATTATCCGGAGAGAAAACGGAAAGGGCGCTATTCTGGCAGAAACTGCCGCAGGCTGCACCCGTTTCCCTGCGTTTAGAACAGGCTGGATTGCTGTGGCCAGGCGGGGAGCGGGCGCAGCGTCGGCTCCAGCTGTTGCAGCTGCGGCCACAGCGCCTGCAGCAGCGGAAACACCGCGCCCATATCCGGCGTGTGGATGAACAGCAGCGGGTCGCTGTCGTGCTGCCAGTCCGCCAGTTTTTGCTGCCAGACATCAAACAGCGGCAGGCTCTCCTCCACGCTGTCGCTGCCGATAAAGCGCACCATCGGCTGTCCGGCAGTGCGCACCGCATGCGTCGGCACGCGCGGCTTTTGCGCGCGCGCATGCGCGGCGGCCGGGCTGAGCGAGGCAGAGGCGTGCACCGGACGGCTGTCGAGAATCACCCGATTAACCCCGCGCTGATGCAGGCCGCGATTCAGCGCGCGCTCGGCCTCGCCTTTGGCAAAAAAGGCCGCATGGCGCACTTCAACGCCATAGTGAAAGCTGCGCGGCAGGCGATCGAGAAACGCCCATAAATCTGTCAGCTGCGCCGGTGAAAAGGCGGCGGGCAGCTGCAGCCAGTACTGGCCGATGCGCTGGCTGAGCGGATCCAGCAGGCGCAGAAATTCATTCACCAGCTCATCGCAGTTCTTCAGCGCCGCTTTGTGGCTGATGGTGTCAGGAAATTTAAAGCAGAAGCGAAAGGCGTCGTCAGTCATGTCATACCAGCGCTGCACTACTTCGGGTTTGGGCAGCGCGTAAAGCGTGGTGTTGCCTTCGACGCAGCCGAACAGCCGGGCGTAATCCGCCAGGGTTTCGATACCCAATACTTTCCAGTTGGCGTGCTGCCATTGTGGTAATCCAATACGAAGTGTCAAAACTGCTCCTGCCTGCTGTGGCGCGGAAAATGCGCCGTACGTTACCCGGTTTTGCCACGGGCAGGAACCGATCGCGCGGCAAACGCTGACGATTTGTCCGCTTTGCGCGGGATCTGCTTATCCTGCCTGCCATTTTCCATTATAATAGCCGCCTTTTTTGCGGCAGCATCTCAGAAGGTTATGCGGCCTGATGCTGTCTGGCAGCAGCGGCGAAGTTAAAAGGATACGTTATGCGTACAGAATATTGCGGACAGCTCAATCTGTCTCATGTGGGTCAGCAAGTTACTCTCTGCGGCTGGGTCAATCGCCGTCGCGATCTCGGCAGCCTGATTTTTATCGATATGCGTGACCGCGAAGGCATCGCGCAGGTGTTTTTCGATGCCGATCATCAGCAGGCTTTCCAGCTGGCGTCTGAACTGCGTAATGAATTCTGTATCCAGATCACCGGTACTGTGCGTGCGCGTGAAGAGAAAAACCGCAACAGCGACATGGCCACCGGTGACATCGAAGTGTTCGCCCATGAGCTGAACATCATCAACCGCGCAGAACCGCTGCCGCTGGACTCTAACCAGACCAACAGCGAAGAAGCGCGTCTGACCTATCGCTACCTCGACCTGCGTCGTCCGGAAATGGCGCAGCGTCTGAAAACCCGTGCCAGAATTACCAGCTTTGTGCGCCGCTTTATGGACGGTGAAGGCTTCCTCGACATCGAAACCCCGATGCTGACCAAAGCCACGCCGGAAGGCGCGCGTGACTACCTGGTGCCGAGCCGGGTGCACAAAGGTAAATTCTACGCGCTGCCGCAGTCACCGCAGCTGTTTAAACAGCTGCTGATGATGTCTGGTTTTGACCGCTACTATCAGATCGTCAAATGCTTCCGTGACGAAGACCTGCGTGCAGACCGTCAGCCGGAGTTCACCCAGATCGACGTGGAAACCTCGTTCATGAGCGCTGAGCAGGTGCGCAGCGTGATGGAGCAGATGATCCGTGAACTGTGGCTGGACATCAAAGGCGTCGACCTCGGTGACTTCCCGCAGATGACCTTCGCCGAAGCGATGAATCGTTACGGCTCCGATAAGCCAGACCTGCGTAACCCAATGGAGCTGGTAGACGTTGCTGACCTGCTGAAAAGCGTTGAATTCCAGGTGTTCGCCGGCCCAGCAAACGACCCGAAAGGGCGCGTTGCGGCGCTGCGCGTGCCGGGCGGTGCCGCGCTGACGCGTAAGCAAATCGACGAATACGGCAGCTTTGTCGGCATTTACGGTGCCAAAGGTCTGGCGTGGATGAAGATTAATGCGCGCGCCAGCGGTTTCGATGGCGTACAGAGCCCGGTGGCCAAATTCCTGACGCCAGAGATCGTTGAAGCTATTCTGCAGCGTACCGACGCGCAGGACGGCGACCTGATCTTCTTCGGCGCCGACCGCGCCAAAGTGGTGGCGGATGCGCTGGGTGCACTGCGCCTGAAAGTGGGCCGTGATCTGCAAATCACCAATGATAAAGCCTGGGCCCCGCTGTGGGTGGTCGACTTCCCGATGTTCGAAGAGGACGACGAGGGCGGCCTGGCGGCGATGCACCATCCGTTCACCTCGCCAAAAGCGCTGACGGCGGAACAGCTGGCGGCCGATCCGACGCAGGCGGTGGCTAACGCCTACGATATGGTGATCAACGGTTATGAAGTGGGCGGCGGTTCGGTGCGTATCCACAGCGGTAATATGCAGCAGACGGTGTTTAGCATTCTGGGCATCAGCGAAGAAGAGCAGCGTGAGAAGTTTGGCTTCCTGCTGGATGCGCTGAAGTTCGGTACCCCGCCGCACGCAGGTCTGGCATTCGGTCTTGACCGTCTGACCATGCTGCTGACCGGCACCGACAATATCCGCGATGTGATTGCGTTCCCGAAAACCACTGCGGCGGCCTGTCTGATGACTGAAGCGCCAAGCGAAGCCAATCCGGCGGCGCTGGCGGACCTCGGTATCCAGATCGCGCCGAAGAAAGTCACTCCAGAGACGAAATAATGGGCTATAAACACCCGGTATCGGTGCTGGTGGTGATTTTTGCGCAAGATACCGGCCGGGTGTTAATGCTGCAGCGGCGCGATGACCCCAGCTTCTGGCAGTCGGTTACCGGCAGCCTGGAGCCGGGCGAAACGCCAGCGCAGGCAGCGCTGCGGGAAGTGGCCGAGGAGCTGGCGATCGACATCGCCGCCGAAGGCCTGGTGCTGGAAGATTGTCAGAAACAGATTGAGTTTGAAATCTTCCCGCACTACCGCCATCGCTACGCGCCGGACATCACGCACAACCGGGAACACTGGTTCCGGCTGGCGTTACCCGCCGAGCGCCAGCCGCTGCTGAGCGAGCACCTCGCTGCGCAGTGGCTGCCACCGGCCGCCGCCGCCGCGCTGACCCGCTCATGGAGTAATCGTCAGGCAATCGACGAATTTATCTGAATGCCCGCCACCGCGCGTTTTTCCGGTAGCGGCTCAGTTACATTGACAACCTTAACTCAGCGCAGTGGCTTAACCATGCGCTGCATAAGCTGAACAGCCGGGCGTAATCGGCGCAGCGAGGTCGGCTGCCGCCAGCGCACAGCAACCGCAGCGTACTGATGTACGTGAGGATTGCGAGCACTGCCGGAAGGCGAGATCGCAAGTAAGATAGCCCGTGCAATATACAAGAGAGATGAGATATGGCTGGACATAGTAAATGGGCGAATACGAAGCACCGCAAAGCGGCACAGGACGCTAAGCGCGGTAAAATCTTCACCAAAATCATTCGCGAGCTGGTCACTGCCGCGAAGCTGGGCGGTGGCGATGCCGGCTCCAACCCGCGTCTGCGCGCAGCGATGGACAAAGCCCTGTCCAACAACATGACGCGTGACACCATGAACCGTGCTATCGCGCGCGGCGTCGGCGGTGAAGATGACAGCAACATGGAAACCATCATCTATGAAGGTTACGGTCCGGGCGGCTCTGCGGTCATGGTGGAGTGTCTGAGTGATAACCGTAACCGTACCGTGGGCGAAGTGCGTCACGCCTTCAGCAAAACCGGCGGTAACCTCGGCACCGACGGTTCGGTATCTTACCTGTTCAGCAAGAAAGGCGTGATCTCCTTCGCGCCAGGCCAGGACGAAGATGCCGTGATGGAAGCGGCGCTGGAAGCCGGTGCAGAAGATGTCGTGAGCTATGACGATGGCGCGATTGACGTCTTTACCGCGTGGGAAGAGCTGGGCAGCGTGCGCGATGCACTGGAAGCCACTGGTCTGAAAGCCGACAGTGCTGAAGTGTCGATGATTCCATCAACCAAAGCGGAACTGGATGCCGAGACGGCTCCTAAACTGCTGCGTCTGATCGACATGCTGGAAGATTGTGATGATGTGCAGGAAGTTTACCATAACGGTGAAATTTCTGATGAGGTAGCGGAAACGCTGTAATGGCGTTACGCAAATCCCTGCAATACGGAGACGCGCTATGGCGATAATACTCGGGATTGACCCCGGCTCGCGCGTCACCGGCTACGGTGTCATCCGCCAGACCGGCCGCCAGCTCAGCTATCTGGGCAGCGGCTGTATCCGCACTAACGTCACCGATCTGCCTTCCCGCCTCAAACTGATTTACGCTGGCGTCAGCGAAATCATCACCCAGTTCGCGCCGGATTACTTCGCCATTGAGCAGGTGTTTATGGCGAAGAACGCGGATTCGGCGCTCAAGCTGGGGCAGGCGCGTGGCGCGGCAATTGTCGCAGCGGTTAATCTTGATCTGCCGGTGTTTGAGTATGCGGCCCGTCAGGTGAAGCAGACGGTAACCGGCATCGGCAGTGCGGAAAAAAGCCAGGTGCAGCACATGGTGCGCACGCTGCTCAAACTGCCGGCCAATCCGCAGGCGGATGCCGCCGATGCGCTGGCCATCGCCATCACCCATTGCCACGTCAGCCAGAATGCGGCGCGCATGAGCGTCAGCAAACTGGTGCTGACGCGCGGACGTTTGCGATCCGGTTAGCAAAAGCGTGGCCATTCAATAGGCTGGATATGCATCCAGCCTTTTTTATGATATACATAGCCGACATTTTACCTCCAGCAGGCGCGCGGTTGAGCGCGGTGTGGCAGGAGGCCGATGATTCAGACGCTTACACATACACTAAGGAATTGCTCAGGTGATTGGTCGTTTACGAGGCATTATTCTGGAAAAACAGCCGCCGCTGGTGCTGATTGAGGCGCACGGTGTGGGTTACGAAGTGCACCTGCCAATGACCTGCTTTTACGAGCTGCCGGACATCAATCAGGAAGCGATTATCTTCACCCAGTTTGTGGTGCGGGAAGATGCGCAGCTGCTGTTCGGGTTTAACAGTAAGCAGGAGCGGGCGCTGTTCCGTGAGCTGATCAAAGTCAACGGCGTCGGGCCCAAACTGGCGCTGGCGATTCTATCCGGCATGTCGGCGCAGCAGTTTGTCACGGCGGTGGAGCGCGAAGAGATCGCCTCGCTGGTGAAGCTGCCGGGCGTGGGCAAGAAAACCGCTGAGCGTCTGGTGGTTGAGATGAAAGATCGCTTCAAAGGCATGCACGGCGACCTGTTTGGCGGCGACTCGGCGTTTACCCTGACCACGCCGTCGGCACAGCAGGATAACAACGACGCCGAGGCTGAAGCAGTTGCGGCGCTGGTAGCGCTGGGTTATAAACCGCAGGAAGCCAGCCGTATGGTCAGCAAGGTTGGCAAACCAGATGCGGATTGTGAAACCCTGATTCGCGAAGCCCTGCGCGCTGCTATTTGAGGTAATTCATGATTGAAGCCGACCGCCTGGTCTCGGGCAGTTCTTTCACTGAGGAAGAGAGCCTCGACCGCGCTATTCGCCCTAAACTGCTGACGGAATATGTCGGGCAGCCGCAGGTGCGCGAGCAGATGGAGATTTTCATCCAGGCTGCCAAACTGCGCGGCGATGCGCTGGACCACCTGCTGATCTTTGGTCCGCCCGGGCTGGGCAAAACCACGCTGGCCAACATCGTGGCTAATGAGATGGGCGTCAATCTGCGCACCACCTCCGGTCCGGTGCTGGAAAAGGCCGGTGACCTGGCGGCGATGCTCACCAACCTTGAACCGCACGACGTCCTGTTTATCGATGAAATTCATCGCCTGTCGCCGGTAGTGGAAGAGGTGCTGTATCCGGCGATGGAAGATTATCAGCTGGATATCATGATCGGTGACGGACCCGCGGCGCGCTCGATCAAACTGGATTTGCCGCCGTTCACCCTGATTGGCGCTACCACCCGCGCAGGCTCGCTCACCTCACCGCTGCGCGATCGCTTTGGGATTGTGCAGCGCCTGGAGTTCTACAATGTGCCGGATCTGCAGCACATCGTCGGACGCAGCGCCGCCTGCCTGGGGCTAACGCTGAGCGAAGAGGGCGCGCTGGAAGTGGCGCGTCGCGCGCGCGGTACGCCGCGTATCGCCAACCGCCTGCTGCGCCGTGTACGTGACTTCGCCGAAGTGCGCGCCAGCGGCAACATGAGTGGCGAAGTGGCCGCCAGCGCGCTGGATATGCTCAATGTGGACAATCAGGGCTTCGACTATATGGACCGCAAGCTGCTGCTGGCGATCATCGACAAGTTCATGGGCGGTCCGGTGGGGCTGGATAATCTGGCGGCGGCGATTGGTGAGGAGCGTGAAACCATCGAGGACGTTATCGAACCCTTCCTGATCCAGCAGGGCTTTATTCAGCGCACGCCGCGCGGCCGGATGGCCACGCAGCACGCCTATAAGCATTTCGGCATCAGCCGCGAAGAGTAACCGGCGTCACGCCGCCGGTTTTTTTGCCATGCTGATAATGAACAGTACCGCAGCACACAGCACCACCGACGGACCGGCCGGGGTGTCGTAGCTGGCAGAGAAAGTCAGGCCACCAGTGACGGCAATGATGCCGATGAGCACCGCAAAGCCGGCCATCTGTTCTGGCGAACGCGAGAAGCGTCGCGCCGTGGCGGCTGGAATGATCAGCAGTGAAGTAATGATCAGCGCGCCAACAAATTTCATCGCCACACCAATGGTCAGCGCGGTTACCAGCATCAGCATCAGGCGGGTACGCTGAATGTTTACCCCGTCCACCTGAGCCAGCTCCGGACTGATGGTCATCGACAGCAGCGAACGCCATTGCCACGCCATCACCACCAGCACGATTGCCACGCCGGCCGCCATCAGCGACAAATCGTCCGGGGTGATCGCCAGCAAATCGCCAAACAGATAGGCCATCAAATCAACGCGCACGCCCTGCATCAGACTGACCACCACCAGACCCAGCGACAGCGCGCTGTGCGCCATAATCCCTAACAGCGTATCGATCGCCAGATGCGGGCGTCGCTCCAGCCACACCAGCCCTAGCGCCAGGCACACTGTCACCAGAATCACCGCATAATAGGGGTTGACGTTGAGCAAAAGACCAAACGCCACGCCGAGCAGAGAGGCGTGGGCGAGGGTATCACCGAAATAGGACATGCGGCGCCAGACGACAAAAGAGCCGAGCGGACCGGCCGCCAGGGCCAGCAATACGCCGCCCAGCCAGCCGGGTAATAACAGTTCAATCATGACGGGCCGTTTCCTTTGCGCAGAACAATGCGTCCCTGTAAATCGTGACGGTGATTATGGTGATGACGGTAAATCGCCAGCTGCTGTGCGCCGCGCGGGCCAAACATGGCGATGAATTCCGGGTGCTGCGAGACGGCTTCCGGCGTGCCGGAACAGCAGATGTGATGGTTGAGGCACAGCACTTCGTCGGTCTTTGCCATCACCAGATGCAGGTCGTGCGACACCATCAGCACGCCGCAGTTGAGCTCGCGTCGCAGTTGATCGATCAAGTCGTAGAGCGCCACCTGGCCGTTAACATCCACGCCCTGCGTCGGTTCGTCCAGTACCAGCAGCTGCGGCTGGTTGAGCAGGGCGCGCGCCAGCAGCACGCGCTGCGTTTCGCCACCAGACAGTTTTTGCAGCGGTGACTGCAACAGATGGCCGGCCTGCACCCGCTTCAGCGCCGGCAGAATATCGTCACGGCGACTGCCGCGCGTCAGACGCATAAAGCGCTCTACGCTGATCGGCAGCGTCGGATCGATGTGCAGCTTTTGCGGCACATAGCCAATACGCAGCCCCGGCGCGCGGCGGACGCTGCCGCTGTCTGGCGTGAGCAGGCCGAGTACCGTGCGCACCAGCGTGGACTTGCCGGCTCCATTGGGACCCAGCAGGGTGAGAATTTTGCCCGGCTGCAGCGACAGGCTGATGCCTGCCAGCACCGTGCGCTGGCCAAACTTCACCGAAATGTTTTCGAGTGTAACAAGTGACGACATGATATTTACAGGTTGCATTGAATTTCGAATGTTATAATATCACATTCCATCACCTGGTCACGATGGAATGACGCATTATGTTACACAATAAAAAGCGCCTGGCTTTTACCCTTTCTGCGGCGGCGATCGGCCTCGCCACCACGTTTTCCGCGCAGTCTGCGGTGGTGGCTTCAATCAAGCCTCTCGGATTTATCGCAGCCGCCATTGCCGATGGCATTACGCCGGTTGAAGTATTGCTGCCGGACGGTGCCTCAGAGCACGATTATGCCTTACGGCCATCCGATGTAAAACGTATTAAAAACGCTGACTTAGTAGTATGGACCGGTCCGGAGATGGAAGCCTTTCTGACGAAGTCCGCCGGAGAGTTACCAGCCAGTAAAAACCTTGAAATTGCCGCCTTGCCTGGCGTAAAACCGCTATTGATTAGCGGTGGTGAAGATGAGGACGAACATGAGCACGGTCACGATCACGACCATGACTCAGACAATTCTGAGAAGCAAGACCCGTCTCATACTCATCACCACCACGGCGAGTTTAATATGCACCTGTGGATGTCGCCGGAGATTGCGAAACAATCTGCTGTTGCAATCCACGGAAAATTATTGGAACTTATGCCGCAAAGCAAAGCCAAACTTGACGCCAACCTGCAGCAGTTTGAGGCACAATTGGCGGACACAGACAAACGGATTGGCGCACAACTCGCGCCGGTACGGAACAAGGGTTATTTCGTTTTTCACGACGCTTACAGCTACTTTGAGAAACATTACGGTTTATCACCATTAGGTCATTTTACCGTCAATCCTGAGATCCAGCCGGGCGCCCAGCGTTTACATCAAATACGAACACAGTTGGTTGAGCAGAAAGCAGTCTGCGTTTTTGCTGAACCACAATTCAGGCCGGCGGTCATCGATGCCGTGTCTCGCGGAACCAGCGTGCGTAAAGGCACCCTCGACCCGTTAGGCATGGGAATCAGCTTAACCAAAGACAGCTACGTGAAATTCCTCTCACAGCTGTCAAGCCAGTATGCGAGCTGCCTGAATGGAGCATAGAGGAATAGGTAAAAGTGCAGCAGATAGCCCGCTCTGTCGCCCTCGCATTTAATAATTTGCCGCGCCCCCACCGCGTTATGCTGGGGTCACTCACCGTTGTTACACTGGCCGTCGCTGTCTGGCGGCCTTACGTCTATCATCCCCGCGATGTTGCGCCCATCGTGAAAGACATCACGCTGGACAAAAACGAGCTGCGCACGCTGCTGCCGGAAGCCAGTGAACCGATCGATCAAACCACGGCGGAACCGGAAGACGAGATCCCGTCGGATGACATCGACAAAGACGTACCGGTCAATCCCGATCAGCATGACTACACCGTTTCCTCGGGCGATACGCTGA
>NZ_SDFT01000168.1:0-19124 GCF_004916815.1 Pantoea sp. R102 | reverse complement strand
CGCGCTGAGTGAAACACCGCACAACTGCCCGAATGCGCAATAAATTGCGCCGCTACGATGGGTGCGGTAATCCTGTTCCTGCCTGCATCAACAGGCAGGTAATCCTTACCAACCCTTAATAATATCGCCTTTATAAATCTCGTTGGCTTTATCCAGCACCGGCTGGGACTGGAACGCTTCTTTCAGCTTCTGCACGTTCGGGCTGTCTTTATTATCTTCGCGCGCCACAATTGCATTCACATATGGCGACGCTTTGCCTTCCATAAACATCCCGTCACGCGAGGCGGATAAATTCACCAGCGCGGCAAAGTTATTATTAATGATCGACAGATAAACCTGCGGATCGTCCAGCGTGCGCGCCAGCTGCGGCGTATCCACTTCCACAATCTTCAGCTTTTTCGGGTTGTCGGTAATATCCAGAGTGGTCGGCAGCAGACCGGCTTCGGGTTTCACCTTCAGCAGGCCCTGCGCCTGCAACAGCAGCAGGCTACGCCCCAGGGTGGTCGCTTCGTTAGACACGGTCACGGTAGCGCCATCCGGCAGATCCTGCAGTGATTTAATCTTGCGTGAATAACCGGCAATCGGGAATACGAAGGTATTGGTCACGACGGCAAATTTATATCCGCGCTCTTTGGACTGCATCTCCAGATAAGGCAGGCTCTGGAACGCGTTGGCGTCCACATCTTTATTGAACAGCGCTTCGTTCGGCTGCACGTAATCGTTAAACGCCACCACATCAACATCGAGCTGATATTTATCGTGTGCCACCTGCTTCACGGTCTGCCACAGCGCCTCATCCGGTCCGGTATTGATCGCCACTTTAATTTTGTTGTCGTTGTGGTTGTCACAGGCGCTGAGCAGGGTGACAGAGGCCGCCAGCAGGGCGGTAAGCCATGTTTTTTTCATTGTTTGCAGGTTTCCTTATGTTTGCAGGAAACCGACTATAGTATACGTCCAGACGTCTGTACATCCGTGTGCGGTGCGATCGCCTGGTATTTATCCAGCGCGGCTGTGTAAGCGCTACGGCTGTGGATGTTGCAGACAGGCCAGATAGCGGCGGCCCGACTGCTGCACCGCCTCATCGGCACGCGCGAGAATTTCGCGGCCGGCAAACGCGCCGTACAGGCGCGTAAACGTCACGCCCTGCAACCGCTGCAGCATGGCCGTCACCGTGACGCCGGCCAGCGGTAACATATTGGGATAGCTCCACATAAACGAAACCGCACTGGCACCGGGCGTTACCTGTAAAATATCGCCGCTCAGCAGCACGCCGCCGTCGTGCGCCCAGTGCAGCACCGTGCCGCCGGCAAAGTGGCCGCCGAGACGTAACAGCCGCACGCCCGGCAGCAGATCACAGCTGTCGCCGTGCCAGGGCTGCAGACGGGGCGATGCGCGCATGATCCACTCGCTGTCGCTGGCGTGCAGGTACACCGGCGCGTCGAAGGCGTCGGCCCAGTCCTGCATGGTGCTGTAATAGTGGGGATGGGAGATGGCGATGGCGTGCAGGCCGCCGAGCGCGCGCAGCAGCGTGACGGTGGCGTCATCCAGATGGGCGATGCAATCCCACAGGATATTGCCGTGCGGCGTTTGCAGCACAAAGGCGCGCTGGTTGATGGCAAAATCCGGCACGGTTTGCAGGCTGAGCAGCCCGGACTCCAGCTGTTGCCACTGGTTTTGATGCGAGGCGCGCAGCGCAGACTGATCGATCCACTGCTGCCCGCCGGGCGGCACAAACTGGCGTTCATCCTGACAAATGCGACACTGCGTAAGGGCAGGTTGCTGCTGCTGATAAGACGTGCCGCAGGCGGTACAAATGGTGATCATGGCTTCTCCTCACAGTCCGGTGAGGATCAGTTTAGGCAAGGTGCGAGGTTAGCGCGCGGCGTCCTGCTGTGGCTGCAGCTGATAAATCCACGCCGTCCGCTGCTGGCCGTCGGCCGTGGTGACCTCAACCGGCACCCGTTCGTAACCATCCTCAAACTCATCCAGCATCGGCCAGTGCAGCGCTAGCCGGTCCGAGATGAACAGATAACCCGGCACGCGCGGGCCGTGCTCATCAAGTACGATGCCGGGAAAATCGGCCGCCGCGCCCCAGCCGTTGGCATAGTAAGTGCCGGCGACCGTCCCTGCCAGCCACTCACCGCCGATGTTTTCCAGGATATGCGCATTGCACTGGCCCGGCTGCAGCGTGCCGTAAACGAAAAGCGTGTTCATTTTCCCTCGTAAAATCATGCAAAAGCGCTACTTTACCTGCCTGCTGCCGCCGTGTCATCCGCCAGGGAAAGGCCACACCGGCAGCGAAATTCTGCGTTACCGGTTGTGCGATGGCTCGTAATGTGAGGACGCGCGCGGCATAAAACGGTTAACGTAGCCGCAGATGTTTACCGCTGCTGCCAGCCAGCTTTCTCTTTTTCGAGGTATCCGCGCTATGTTGAAGGGTTCCAGCCTCTGCCGGGGTGCAATCAGGGAGTATCCGCACTCCGCTCAGTTTGATGGCAAAAAGTTTCGCAATGTCCAGCCGCGTCAGTCGCTGAGCTTTGGCGACTACCGCAAAATGCTGTGGGATTTCCTGTTCAATAAACCGAAAGATACCCAGCCGCCGGCCGCGCTGCCGGTGCAGCCCATCACGGCCGCCGCGCTGGCACAGGCCGCGCCGAACAGCGTCTTTCGCCTCGGCCACTCTTCGCTGTTGCTGAAGCTCAATGGCCAGTTCTGGCTGACCGATCCGGTATTCGCCGAGCGCGCGTCGCCCTTTAAGCGACTGGGACCAAAGCGCTTTCAGCCAGCGCCGATTGCCGTGGCCGATCTGCCGCCGATCGAAGGCATTATTTTGTCGCACGATCATTACGATCATCTCGATTACCACACCATCATGCAGCTGAAAGATCGGGTGAAGCACTTTCTCACGCCGCTCGGCGTCGGCGATTTGCTGATTAAGTGGGGTGTTGCGCCAGAGAAAGTCATCCAGCTCGACTGGTGGCAGTCGCGGGATATCGGCGGCATCCATTTTGTCGCGACGCCGTCGCAGCACTTTTCCGGCCGTGGCCTGTTCGACAGCAACAAACGGTTGTGGTGTTCGTGGACGCTGATCTCTGACCAGTTCCGCCTGTTTTTTGGCGGTGACTCCGGTTACTTCGACGGTTTCAAAGCGATTGGCCGAAAATACGGTCCGTTTGATGCGGCGTTTCTGGAAAACGGCGCTTACGATGCGCGCTGGGCCGACATTCATATGCTGCCGCAGGACACGCTGCGCGCGTTTCAGGACCTCAACGCGCGCTGGCTGTTTCCGATTCACAACGCGGCTTTTGATTTAGCTTTTCACCGCTGGGACGATCCGTTTACCCAAATCGTCCAGCTGGCGGCGGAGCATCAGGTTGCACTGTGTCTGCCGATGCTGGGCGAGGGCATTGATCTGTTACAGCCGCAGCCCACCGCGGCCTGGTGGTAAAGCACGCAACCCGATGGCCGTTTGGCTATCGGGTTGCGCTGGTCATGCCGTGAGTTCGTCGTACAGGCTGCGCAGCCGGGTGCGCAGAAACAGAACCGCTTTATGTTTGCGCGACAGCAGCGCCTGCACGCTGTCGCCGCTTTCAGCGGCCAGATCCTGATAGCTGAAGCCGAGCAGTTCGGTCTTTTCAAATACCTCGCGCTGCGCAGCAGGCAGTTCCGCGAGCGCATCGTCCAGCTCTTCCCACAGCAGCGTCTTCAGATACTCATCCTCCGGCGTCTGCGCCACGCCAAACAGCGTTTCGGCAATTTCATCCTCGGGAAAGTCTTCGTCTCCGGCGGCGTTAAACAGCGAGAGCTCGCGTTTTTTTCGTGACCGATCGGTGATCTCGTTGCGCGCGGCGCGAAACAGCCAG
This sequence comes from Pantoea sp. R102, assembly GCF_004916815.1. NCBI lineage: Bacteria > Pseudomonadati > Pseudomonadota > Gammaproteobacteria > Enterobacterales > Erwiniaceae > Pantoea > Pantoea sp. R102. The sequence continues at coordinate 15,261 of NZ_SDFT01000168.1, read as the reverse complement.
GCGCTGACGTTCTCCACCGGCTGTTCCACCTGCAGCAGTTTCCAGCTGATCTCCTGCAGGATATCTTCGGCCTCATCGTGCCGCTCGCTGCGGCCGCGAATAAAGGCGCTGAGCTTAGTGCGGCAGGCGCTGAGGGCCGCCAGCAGCCGCGAATCCTGCGCCATGCTGTTTACTCTGCATCCGGGGATTTGGCGGGCGCATCGTCAGCGGGCGGGCGCGGATCGTCACGCTGGCTGCGGCGATCGTGCCAGTCACAGCGTCCGCCATGATGACCACGGCCGCCAAACCGCTCGCGCCGTTGCTGCATGAAGACTTCACGCTGCTCCGGCGTCATCTGCATCCAGCGTTCATGCATGCGGCGACGCGCCATGCCAAACATACCGGGATGGAAGCCCAGCCCGCCGAACAGGATGCGACACAGCACCAGCAGTCCCAGCGCCTGCCAGAAGCCAATACTTTTTACGCCGGTCAGTTCCGGCAGCAGCGCATTCCACAGCGACATCACCAGCAGGCCAAGGGCCGCAAACAGCACCACGCCGAGCAGCAGCGGTTTCGCCATGCGGTGATGACCAAAGCGGTGACCACGTGAATGCTGATGCCTGTCAAAATCTCTCATTGGGGTTCCTCATTACGGTAATAAACAGGGTTGGTGATGAGGTAGACGAATCAGCGACGAAAATATTGCTGAACAAATGAAAAAAGTGCGCGCTGCGTGCCATGCCGCTGGCTTGACTTCTTCCCTGCCTGCCAGTAGGTTGACCGATCTCTGTTGTTCTACCGGATTGCATTATGACTGCCCGTTCCTCTAAAGCCCGCGAAATCATGGCCTGCACCCGCCAGTTGCTCACCGCCGGCGGCTATAAAAGCTTTAGCTATGCCGATATTGCCGCCCAGGTGGATATCCGTAAGGCCAGCATTCACCACCATTTTCCCGGCAAAGCCGATTTGGTGAAAGCGGTGGTGGAGGAATATCGTGCTGAGGCGCAGGCGGGCATGCAGGCGATGGATGAACAGATCAACGATCCGCTGAACGAAGTGAAGGCCTACGTCGATTACTGGGCGCACTGCATTAAAGAGGGAACTTCGCCTTTCTGCATCTGCGCGATGCTGGCGGCGGAAATGCCCACGCTGCCGCCGGATGTCGCCACGGAAGTCAGCGGCCACTTCAGCGATCTCTCCGGCTGGTTAGCGCGCCAGCTGAGCAAAGGCGCCGCCAGCGGCGTTTTCCAGCTCAGCGACAGCGCTGAAAACGAAGCCAAAACGCTGATGGCCAGCGTGCACGGCGCGATGCTGGCGGCGCGGGCATTCAATAACGCCGGGATGTTTGAGCAGATCACTCATCCGCTGCTGCATAAGCTGATCAAAACCGCCTGACGGCGCACAATCAGTGCGCGCCGGCCTGGGCGTGTGTGGTTTGATTTCGGAACGAAGCTTCCATCCTGTCCACCAGCGTTAGCGCTTCCCGTAAATGCAGCAGGATAATTTCCCGGTCCTCCTGCATTTCCGCCAGCTCTTCCAGCATTTCGCACTGCTCCGTCAGCTGACGGATGCCGGTGACGCGCAGCGATCCGGTGATGCGATGAAACAGGCTGGCGGCAGTGGCGAGATCGCCGCTTTGCACCACGTCAATCGCCTGCGTCAGATCGGTGCGTGCTTCATTAATCACGATGTCGAGAAAATCCGCGATAGCGCCGGGGCTGTTGGGCATATATTTCTCGATTTCGGCGATGTCGACCCAGTCAGAAAAATCATCACCGACCGACAGCGCGCTGGCGCTGTGAATCTGGCTCAGAATCGTGGTTAACTGCGCCAGCTTAACCGGCCGGAACACGCATTCGTTCATCCCCGCTTCGAGACAGCGCTGACGTTCGGACTGCTGCGCGTTGGCGGTGATACCGATGATGTAGGTGCTCTTATCTTCCCGGCGGATGTTGCGCGTCATGTCCAGACCGTTCATCACCGGCATATTGCAATCGGTAATGATCACATCCGGCTTCTGCTGCCGCCACTGCGCCAGGCCTTCTTCACCGTTGTTCGCTTCGCGGAAACTATGACCTAACAGCGTCAGCTGACGCGAAATCAGCAGGCGGTTGGCCGGATGATCGTCAATGATCAGCACATTCAGCGCGACCTGCGGCGCAGCGGGCAACGGTTCCGCGACCGGAGACGGCAGCGGGGTAGCGATATCACGCACGCTGACCGGCACGGCGACGTTGAGCACGGTGCCGACGCCGGGTTCGCTCTCCAGAGAAATGCTGCCGCCCATCAGGCGGGTGATCTCCTGGCAGATAAACAGGCCCAGCCCGGTGCCGGCGTTATCCGACAGGCCGGCCTGTTCGAACGGGCGGAAAAGCGCATTTTGCGCTGCTTTATCGATGCCGCGTCCGGTATCGGCCACCTGGATCCGCAGCTCGGTATGGCTCTCCAGCGGCGTCAGACCCACCGTAACCTTCACTTCACCCTGATCGGTGAACTTGACGGCGTTACCCACCAGGTTAGACAGCACCTGGCGTACGCGACTGGCATCGCAAAACAGATCGTCATCGCCGACTGGCAGCATCAGGTTCAGGTTGATGCCTTTTTGCCGCGCCAGGCCGTCGAAGGCACAGATCACCGGACGCACCAGCGCATGCAGGCTGACCCACTGCGGCTGCAGCGTCATGCGTCCCGACTCAATTTTCGCCATATCGAGAATGTCGCCGACGATATCCATCAGGCTGACCGCCGCTTCGTGCGCCACGCGAATCAGTTCGGTATCGGCGCGGCCTTCCTGCGTCTGCAGTTCCAGCAGGCCAATCACCGCACTGAGCGGCGTGCGAATTTCATGGCTCATGGTGGCGAGGAAGTCGCTTTTGCTCTGGCTGGCCAGCTCGGTGGCTTCGCGCGCCAGCGAAAGATCTTCCAGCAATTGCAGGTAGTCGGTGACGTCCTGCCAGCCGCAAATCAGCCCGCCGCTGCCGACTTCATCGCCGGTGTACGAGGTCATCCAGTGACGGATATGGCGCTTCTGCCGCCCGTCATCAATAACAAATTCCGCCTCTTCCGGAATGTCGCCGGGCTGGATGTTTTTGTCGATCTGCTGCCACACGTGATAGAGCGGATGGCGACAGTCATACAGCGAATAGCCCAGATGGGTTTGTTCTTCCGGGGTGAAAAACTGGGTAAACGCCGGATTGGTGTGCACGATCATCCCATCCAGCGAGGCGACATAAAACGGCCGCGGCGGACCATTGATCAGGCGATCGCGCAGCTGAATTTCCTGGCGCAGCAGCGCTTTGGTGCGGCGCGTCCGTTTGACCTGCCGCATCAGCAGCACCGCCCAGACAAAGGTGACGGCGATGATGGTGGCTGCGCCCAGCGCGCCGACATAAAACTCTTTGCGGTACAGCTTCCAGGTGTCGAAATGCGCGGCGGGCGTGGCCTGCCAGTGGGTTAATACATCGGTCATCATGCCAGCCGGAATGGCGGCCAGCGCTTTGTTCATGATGTCCTGCAGTTCCGGCTCGCTGCGGCTGACGCCAAAGGCGATAGCCGCTTCCTGCGCCGGTTTCAGCTCAGTTAAGCGCAGTTTGCCGGGATACAGACCTTCAGAGAGATAGCGCGCGCCCACCAGCGTATTAATGGTGGCGTCGGTTTGCCCATCCGCCACCCACTGCATCGCCAGGCTGGGATTGCCAACATAATCGACTGACACATCAGGATATTTTTTCAGAAACCAGTGGGAGGCATCCTGCTCGCGCACCAGCGCGGCGCGTTTTGGCGGCGCATCCTGCGCGGCCGTGTTGGTCACCAGCACTTCCGGCGTGAACATAAACGGTGTGGTCATCAAAAACTCACGACTGCGCTGCTGACTCCAGATTAGCGGTGCGGCGATGGCGACATCACCATGTTTCATACGGGCAGCAAGATCGCGGCTGTCACTGATCTCCACAAAATTGAAGGTAATGCCGGTGCGCATTTCAATCAGGTTGAGCAACTCCGGCACGATACCTGTGATCTCACCCTCACTGTTTTTGATAAAGAACGGCGCCACCAGGTCAGTGACGGCCATGTTGATTTGGTTATGAGTTTGTAACCAGGCCTGCTCGGTGGGCGTCAGCGCCAGCGGTGTAGTAACAAACCGCGTGATATTGGCAATATCCCAGCGCGCAGCGATGATCTCACCGGCCGCGTGGCGCTGCAGGGCGTCAAATGCAATGCGCATCGCCCGCGCCAGCACGTGTTCTTTGCTGTTGACCACAAAGCGATACGGCGAACTGAGATCGGGCAGAATGTGATCGATGGTTAGCGTATTCAGATAGTTGCGTTCAATCAGGTAATAGGCTTCCACCGCCGGCACATCGGCATAGGGCAGGGTGCCCATCGCGACCTGCGGCAGCTGGCTGTAAGGAGATGTTATCGCCGGGCCGGGTAAAAACTCCTGACCGGCCAGCGGGTTACTGCTGCTGCGCACCACCCGAACCGGACTGGCTTTCAGCGCGGTTACGCTGATGGTGTCGTTAACATGCGCCGGGACCGCTTCACCGGCCGGCACAAATATCATATCCAGCTCTTCGCGCGCCAGCGCGGCAAAGGCTTCGGGCGCGGTGTCGTAATGTTTGACGCGAAAACTGATACCCAGGCTGTGCAGCGCAGCGTAAGCCGCATCGGGAATGTAGCCAAATACTCTTCCCTCAGGATTGGTGCGCAACATCGGTGGCCGATCCGGCCCATAGATGCCAATCACGCTGTCGCGCTTTTGTCCCAGCCAGTGCCAGTCGCTGTCATTGAGCATCGGCGCGGGCATCGCCGGCAAATCGTTAGGCTGATAGTTAAGCTGCTGCACCGCCGCGCGCAGTGGGGCGACCAGCAGCAGCGCGCAGCACAGCGCGCACAGGAAAAAAAGTCGCATCAGTTAATCTGGTTCCGGCGGGTGAAATCGAGTAAATCCTTTTGATTTTTCAGCGATAACTTTTCCATCAGTCTGGCTTTATAGGTACTGACCGTTTTATTGCTGAGCTTCATGCGGTTGGCAATTTTGACAATCTCGGTGCCTTCACCGAGGTAGCGCAGCACTTCATATTCGCGATGCGACAGCAGCAGCAATTTGTCGCTGTCCTGCACCAGTTGATCGCCCTCCGCCTGGTGACTCAGGCGCAGCGGGAAAAAACCATAGCCGGACAGCACCGCGTCAACGGCTTGTGCCAGGTCGTTCAGATTGTTCTTTTTACTGATAAAACCATTGGCACCGGCTTTTTTACTCTTATAGGCGTAAAATTCCGCGTTTTTCCCGCTCATCACAATCACCGGAATTAATGAGCCCGCGGTGCGAAGATTCCTGACCGCTTCAATACCATCAATGCCGGGCAGATCTATATCAATAATTGCCGCATCGGCGCCATTCTCTTTGATCAGGCTAAATATATTGTCGCCATCAACAGCCTCTGCTGAAACACGATGCCCGGCATTTTCCAGCACCAGTCTTATCGCCACGCGCACAATGGGATGATCATCAACAATAACAAAGTTAGCCATACGCACTGCCTTTCTCTTAATTAAACTGAGTACGCTCGTTCAAAAGCACACTTATATAATGTCATCTTAATCAACTCAAGATCATTCTGTACATGGGCATTTATTTTTAAATGTAGTCCATAGCTTACAGCTGATTACTGGCTGTCTTATTTACAACGATAAAATCTCGCCTGCGACTTTTCTGCTTAGCATAAAGATTATTCACTAAGGATAAACGGCGCGAATTTATTAAACTTAAGTGCTGAAGATTAAAGGTTCGTAAGTTTTTAGAAACTTAACATGGCAACAGAGTGCGAAAAGATTATCGTCTTAATAACAGCAATTTACAGTAAATTTTTAAATGGTTGATGTTATGGGTAGGTTATGAAATTTGCGCCAGATGAATTATTTGATAAATGAATTGGTCGTTGTTGTTGTATTTAGGTGATAAACCGGACGTGCAGTAGTTCGGGTAAATGAATGAACGCTGAATTAACCACGCTGCATTGCGGGTTGCAAAGGGAGATGCGGCGTTTATTCTCTGCGCACTCAGGTTGCGCTGATGCATTGTTTTTGAATTATTTAAATTTCAAGGTGAGTGAACCTGTAGTCCTTAGCCTACAGCGTAACCTGATGGTTTTTATTTTTGTGGCGATTAGTTTTGAGACAGGTCTTAAAGAGGTCAAGACCTGTCTCAACGTTAGAATTCAGCCCAATCCCGTAGCTTTAATTATTTTGCGGCATCAGGTGGAGGAGAAAATTCTTATCGCATCGCCGCCGTTTAAACCGTTAGGTCGTATCCGTCCGGGTTCGACATAATCAGAATCAGGAAAAAGCATGAACAAAAATTATCGTGTTATCTGGAATTATGCCCAGCAATGTTATGTCGTGGCCTCGGAACTGGCGCGCGGCAAAGTGAAGTCTTCCTGCTCTGGTGCAGCGACAAATAAATCATCACTGATTATTGGCGCGCTGGGCTCGGCGCTGCTGCTGGCCGGTTCACCGGCGGCGCTGGCCTCTTCTCATGGCGCAATGGTAAACGGCCCTGAGGATAAGCTGGAACTGAGCAACCAGACGCTGCAGGCGACCGGTAACGATCGTTATGGGCTGCTGGTGCAGAATGGCGGGCAGGCCAGCGCCACGGATGTCATCGTGCTCAATGATGGCAATAACGGCTACGGTGTATTCTCCACCCTTGCGTCTTCTGCGATTGAGATGACACGCGGCAGCGTGCAAACCACGGGCGATGGCGGCTACGGTGTGGTCGCCAGCCGGACTGGCACTTTAAAACTCGATGGCACCCGCGTGGAAACCACCGGAAAAACCGCCTACGGCGCCTACGCTTCTTCGGCCGGTATCATTAACAGCCAGAACGCAGACTATATAACGCACGGCGACAGTGCCTATGGTGTTTATTCGCGCGCTGCGGGTTCGCTGATCGATATCACAGGCGGCAGCGTCACCACCAGTGGCACCAAGGCTTATGGTTTGGTGGCGGGTTCCGGCGGCAGCCTGACTGCGGATGGCGTAAATGTGGTCACCCATGGCGACCAGTCCTTTGGTGTTTTTGCTAACCTGGCCGGGACAGAAGTTACGCTGGCAGGTGGAGCAGTGACGACCAGCGGTACCAATGCCTACGGTCTGGCAGCGATTTCCGGTGGCAAACTCAACGCCAGCGGCGTGCAGGTTGCGACCAGCGGGCAGGATGCCCACGGTCTGTACGTCGCTGGCTCGGGGACGATGACCGCCTCAGATGCCCACGTCAGCACCTCTGGCCGGAATGCACATGGCGGCTACGCCAGCGGCGAGGGCTCTGTGCTCAACGTGGACAATAGTACATTTGTGGTTACTGGCGCCGGTGCTAATGGCCTGCTTGCAGATCCAAAATCGACGCTGAATGCGTCGAACTCTGAAATAGAAGTTACCGGCAGTGGTTCAGGCGTGGCCGCCAATGGTTCCGGAACGGTGCTGAGTCTCTCTGACAGCCGGATAAAAGTCGGTCAGCAGGGCGGATATGCAGCGTTTAGCTATGACAACAGTACTATAAATCTGAAGAACGTAGATATTGTCACTGATGCAAACAATTCAGCGCTGTTATCAGCATTTTCAGGCGATATCAATGCCGAAAATGTTTCTGTACAGGCACGCAGCGGTGGTTTCGGAATTCTGGTGCAGGATGGAAGTACATTCACCGGGCAGAATATCACCATTGATAAAAGTGGTATCGATAAAGATGGCTTTAACGCCGCGCTCAACATCCAGAATGTGTATAACCCGGACCTAATCAATTACCTTAATCTGGCTGATTCGAATATTAATATTACAGGCGAAAATGCCACCGGCATTCTTTCTCAGAGCCAGGCCATGCTGGCGGACACTAAACTCGCCAATACCCGCGTCACCGCCACCGGCGGCACCGCCGTCAATGTGCTGACCGGCACCAGCATGAACATCGACGCTAATAATTCGGTGCTGAGCGGCAGCACGCTGCTGAAAACCGGCTATAACACAGCAGAAGGTTCAACCGCCGGGTCAGTGGTACTGAACGGCAGCAACCACTCGCTGTTCATCGGTGACGTGGACATCGACCGCAGCCAGACGCAGGACAGCCAGATCAACCTGAGCGGCAGCTCGGTGTGGACCGGTGCGTCATCCGGCCTCAATACGCTGACGCTGAACGACAACAGCCAGTGGAACATCATGGACAACAGCAGCGTGGATGCGCTGACCGCGAACAACAGCGTGATCAACGTGGCGCACAATACCGCGAACTTCACGGTGCTGACCGTCAACGGCAACTACACGGCGGACAATGCCACGCTGGTGATGAACGCGGCGCTGGGCGGCGACACCTCGGCCACCGACCGGCTGCACGTGCTGGGCGACGTCAATGGCAACACCGACGTGGTGGTGAACAACGCCGGCGGCAGCGGCGCGCAGACCATTCAGGGCCTGCAACTGATTCAGGTGGACGGCGCGACCAACGGCGAATTCCGTCAGAAAGGGCGTATTGTCGCCGGTGCCTATGACTACAACCTGGTAAAAGGCGCGGATCAGCACGGCTGGTATCTGGTGAGCGACAAAAACGGCAGCGAAACCGATCCGGTTAACACCGATCCGGTGACCGCACCGGGCGAAGGCACCGGCGGTGACATCATCGCGCCGCCGGCGGAGCTGCACAATATGATCGTGCGCCCGGAAGCGGCGAGCTACAGCGCCAACCTCGCGGCGGCCAACACGCTGTTCGCCACCAGCATGGACGATCGCCCGGGCGTCACGCAGTACACGGACGCGAACGGCCGGCAGCAGCACACCCGCCTGTGGCTGCGCAACAGCGGCGGTCACAACCATCAGAAAGACAGCAGCGGCCAGCTGAAAACCGACACCAACCGCTATGCTATCCAGCTGGGCGGTGACCTGGCAACCGGCACGCTGCACGGCGCGGACAGCCTGCGCCTCGGCGCGATGGCCGGCTACGGCAACGCGCAGAGCAAATCGCGCTCGGCGGTGAGCGGCTATCAGTCGCGCGGTCAGGTGCACGGCTACAACCTGGGCATTTACGGCACCTGGCAGCAGAACGCGGCGGCGCGCAGCGGCGCGTTTATCGACAGCACGCTGAGCTACGGCTGGTTCGACAACAGCATCAAGGGCGAGGACATCGGCGAGGAGTCCTACAAGTCGAAGGGCATCCTGGCGTCGCTCGCCGGCGGCTACAGCGCCGAAGTGGCGACGCTCTCCGAGTCGACCGGCTTCTGGCTGCGTCCGCAGGCGATGCTGAACTGGCAGGGCGTGAAGGGCGATGACCTGACGGAAGGCAATGGCACCCGCGTACGCGGCACCGGTGAAAATAACCTGCAGAGCCACGTCGGCGTGCGCGCCTCACTGCGCTCCGGGCTGGAGCAGGGGCGCAGCGTGGAGCCGTACGTCGAGGCCAGCTGGGTGCACAACACCCGCGCGCTGGGCACCTCAATGAACGGCGTTACCATCCATCAGGCCGGCACGCGCAACGCCGGTGAGCTGAAGCTGGGCGTCGATGCCACGCTGAATGCCAACGTCAACCTGTGGGGCGGCGTAGCGCAGCAGCTGAGCAGCCACAGCTACAGCGACACCAGCGCCATCGCCGGCGTGAAGGTCAGCTTCTGATGCTCAACGGCTCCCGCAACGGGGGCCGTTTTTTTATGCCCGCCCGCGTTCTCCGCTTTTGTTTACTGCTCACCTGACGTGTTAACACAGAATTAATTGATCTGGAACATAGCGCGGCGACTTACTTTTTGTAGTCCTGCGACTACAGCCGTATGCCGGTGCTCTCATATTCACCCTTCCGCGATTTTGCGAATATTTTCCCATCAGCCGCTCTGGCAGAGATTAATTAAGGCCGGTAAGACAGCGCATCACCGTAAATAGCGTGATGGCTGTGTATTCCGCGCCTGCCCGTTAATAACCGCTTATTCCGCTTATTGCCGGAAGGGATTGCTTTAACCTGAATCAGGAAAAGAATATGAACAAGAGCTATCGCGTTATCTGGAATTATGCCCTGCAATGTTATGTCGTCACCTCGGAACTGGCGCGCGGCAAAGTCAAATCATCCTGCTCCGGTAAAGCGGCGAATAAATCAGCACTGATCGGCGGCGCGCTGGGCTCGGCGCTGCTGCTGGCCGGTTCACCGGCGGCGCTGGCGGCCAACGGTGCCACCATCAGCGATCCGGCGCAGCCGGTTGAACTGAATAATCAGACGCTGCAGGCGACCGGTGACAAAGCTTATGGACTACTGGTGCAGAATGGCGGCAAGGCAAGCGCCACCGACGTGACGGTGCTGAATGCCGGCACCAGCGGCTACGGTGTGTTTTCCACCGTCGGCGCTGCCTCTGCGGAGATGACGCGCGGCAACGTGACCACTACCGGTACCGGCGGCTACGGCGTCGTGGCCAGCCTGACCGGCGCTGTGAAGACCAACGGCACAAAGGTGGAAACTTCCGGCCAGACCGCCCACGCCGCGTATGCCTCTTCAGCAGGTATCATCAACAGCACTGACACCGACTATGTCACTCACGGCGACGGCGCGTATGGTGCTTATTCGCGCGCGGCGGGTTCGCTGATCGATTTAACCGGCGGCAGCGTTACTACCGACGGTACCAGGGCCTACGGTCTGGTGGCGGGATCTGGCGGCCTACTCAATGCCAGCGATGTGCAGGTGAACACCAGCGGCGACCAGTCTTATGCTGTGATGGTCGCTGACAAAGGTAGTGAACTGACGATGACGGGCGGCAACGTGACCACGACCGGGATGAAAGCCTACGGCCTGGCCGCGGGTTCCGGCAGCAAGCTCAGTGCCAGCGGCGTACGGGTGAGAACCAGCGGTGACCAGTCGAATGGCGTGACCGCTAACAATACCGGTACTAAAGTGAACCTGGAGAACAGTACGTTCACAACCGCCGGAGCCAGCGCGATTGGTCTGTATGCCGGCAGCGCTTCAGCTTTAAACGCCAGCAATGTGCAGGTTAGCACCAATGGCGACCATGCTTATGGTGTATATACCGCGAGCGGCGCACATCTTGATGTTTCAGGAGCAGAAATCACGACCTCCGGCCAAAATGCTGATGCTGTCTATGTAAGCGGTGAGGGTTCGCAGTTAAATATCGATAACACGACCATAGCTGCCAGTGGTGGCGGAGCCAATGGTCTTAAAGCTGATGGGAAATCAACGCTTACTGCCGCTAACACTAATATTACAGTCACTGGCAGCGGCTCAGGTATCTCTGCGTCCGCAGACGGTACAGAACTGAACCTGACAGACAGCCGCATTGAGATGGGGCATGAAGCCGGATATGTAGCTTATGTCACGTACGGCAGCATTGCTAATCTCAGGAATGTTGAGATTGTTACTGATGCTAGTAAATCAGCGCTGCTTACCGCATTTTCTGCCACGACCAATGCGAGCGATGTTTCCGTAGTGGCTCGCGGCGGTGGCTATGGCATCCTTGTACAGGATGGCAGCACATTCACGGGAAATAACATCACTATTAATAAAAGCGGTATCGATGCCGAAAGGTATAACGCCGCTATCAGCTTGCAGAATAATTATATTTTTGATTTAACCAATGCCTTGTCATTAACTAATTCAAATATCAGGGTTTCCGGCGAGAATGCTACAGGTATTCTCTCCCCGACGCAGGCCACGCTGGCGGATATTAAACTGGCGAATACCGCTATCACCGCCACCGGCGGCACCGCCGTTAACGTGCTGACCGGCACCAGCATGAAAATCGACGCCGACAACTCGCTGCTGAGCGGCAGCACGTTGCTGAAAACCGGCTATAACACAGCAGAAGGTTCGACCGCCGGCTCGGTGGTGCTGAACGGCAGCAACCACTCGCTGTTTGAAGGCAACGTAGACATTGACCGCAGCCAGACCACCGACAGCCAGATCAACCTGAGCGGCAGCTCGGCGTGGACCGGTGCGTCTTCCGGCCTGAATACGCTGACGCTCAGCGACAACAGCCAGTGGAACATCACCGGCAACAGCAGCGTCGATACGCTCAACGCCAGCAACAGTACGCTGAACTTCACCCACGACGGCGCCGGCTTCAGCACCCTGACGGTCAACGGCAACTACAGCGGCGACAACAGCACGCTGGTGATGAACGCGGCGCTGGGCGACGACCACTCCGCCAGCGATAAGCTGCACATCCTCGGCGACAGCAGCGGCAGCACCGACGTGGTGGTCAACAACGCCGGTGGCAGCGGTGCGCAGACCCTTCAGGGCCTGAACATCATTCAGGTGGATGGCGCTAACAACGGCGAGTTCCGTCAGAAAGGGCGTATTGTCGCCGGTGCCTATGATTACAGCCTGGTGAAGGGCGCGGATCAGCACGGCTGGTATCTGGTGAGCGATAAAAACAGCAGCGAACCCGATCCGGTGGTGACGCCGGGCGAAGGTGAGGGCGGCCAGATCGTCGAGCCGCCGGTAAATCAGCACAACATGATCGTGCGTCCGGAAGCGGCGAGCTACAGCGCCAACCTGGCGGCGGCCAACACGCTGTTTACCACCAGCATGGACGACCGTCCGGCGGAAACCTTCTACACCGACGCCAGCGGCCAGCAGCAGAGCACGCGCCTGTGGCTGCACAACAGCGCCGGCCACAGCCGGGTGACAGACAGCAGCGGCCAGCTGAAGTCAGACACCAACCGCTACGCCATTCAGCTGGGCGGCGACGTGGCGAGCGGCACGCTGAGCGGCAGCGACAGCCTGCGCCTCGGCGCGATGGCCGGCTACGGCAACGCGCAGAGCAAGTCGCGCTCGGCGGTGAGCGGCTACCAGTCACGTGGCCAGGTTAACGGCTACAGCCTGGGCGTGTACGGTAGCTGGCAGCAGAATGCGGCAGAGCAGAGCGGCGCGTTCGTCGACAGCGCGCTGAGCTACGGCTGGTTCAACAACAGCGTGAAGGGCGATGACATCGGCCAGCAGTCGTATAAATCCAAAGGCATCAGCGCGTCGCTGGCCGGCGGCTACCGCGCCGAAGTGGCAACGCTGAGCGACAGCACCAGCCTGTGGCTGCGTCCGCAGGCGCAGCTGAACTGGCAGGGCGTGAAGGCGGACGACGTGAAAGAGCAGAACGGCAGCCGCGTGCAGGCCACCGGCCAGGACAACCTGCAGAGCCGCCTCGGCGTGCGCGCCTCGCTGCGCACGCTGCTGGACCCGCAGGCGCAGAGCGCCATCGAGCCGTACGCCGAGGCCAACTGGCTGCACAACAGCAGGGCGTTCGGCACCGCGCTGAACGGCGTGAACATCCAGCAGGCGGGCACGCGTAACGCCGCCGAGGTGAAGCTGGGCGTGGACGCGCGGCTGAACGCGAACGTCAATCTGTGGGGCGGCGTGGCGCAGCAGCTGGGCAATCACAGCTACAGCGACACCAGCGCGGTGGCGGGCGTGAAAGTCAGCTTCTGATAAGTGACATATAATAGAACCGGTGGGGCGTGTCGCCTCACCGGTTTTTTTGTATCTGCAATGCGGAGGTCAGGTGTCATCATCTGTGCAACCCGAGTCCGGCCAGCCGATCATCCTTTATGATGGACAATGCAAGCTGTGCAATGCCTGGGTGATTTTTCTGCTGCGCCACCGCCTGCCGCGCGATTATCACTTTGCAGCGATCCAGAGCGAGCGCGGCAAACAGCTGCTGCAGCGCGCCGGATTACCGCACGATAACATCCGCACCATCGTGTTACTGCGCGATGGGCAGCACTGGCTGCGCGCGCAGGCTATCTGTCGCATTATGCACTCGCTGCCCTGGCCGTGGCGCGCCTGCGGCGTTCTGCGTTATCTGCCGGACGGGCTCACTAATCTGATCTACAACCTGATTGCCCGCAATCGCTATCGCCTGTTTGGCCGTTATGACCAGGTGCACGCGATTGAAGCAGATTATCCCGGACGATTTCTGACCGACTAAAGACTGACGCGCCGGCCCTGCGCATCAATCACCACCTCACCATCCTCTTTAGTAAACGGACCGCGCTGCGCATCGGGCAGGATATCCAGCACCTGCTCAGAAGGACGGCACAGACGCGTTCCCAGTGGCGTCACCACAATCGGGCGGTTGATGAGAATCGGCTGCGCCAGCATGGCATCCAGCAGTTGCTCATCGCTCAGCGCTTCACGTGCGGGCCCCAGCGCCTGCCAGGCGTCGGTGTTTTGGCGCACCAGCGCGCGCAGGCCAATCCCCATGGCGTCGATCAATTGCTGCAACGTTTCACGCGTGGGCGGCGTAACCAGATAAAGCACAATGGTGGGCTCGACGCCGCTGTTGCGAATCAGTGCCAGCGTATTGCGCGAGGTGCCGCAGTCCGGGTTGTGATAGATCGTAATGTTAGTCATTGTCAGTCTCTTAACGGTCAAAGGGAAAGGCGCAGCGCCAGCGCTGCCAGCGTCACGGCCAGCACCGGTAACGTCAGGGTGATGCCGACGCGAAAATAGTAGCCCCAGCTGATGCGAATCTCTTTTTGCGCCAGCACGTGCAGCCACAGCAGCGTTGCCAGACTGCCAATCGGCGTGATTTTCGGGCCCAGATCGCAGCCGATAATGTTGGCGTAAATCATCGCCTCGCGCACCACGCCGTGCGCCGAGCTGGCATCAATCGCCAGGGCGCCCACCAGCACCGTCGGCATATTGTTCATGATGGAGGAGAGCAGGGCGCTGAAGAAGCCCGTGGCAAACGTTGCGCCCCACAGGCCGGTCGCAGAAAAACTATTCAGCAAGCCGGTAAGCCAGACGGTCAGCCCGGCGTTGCGCAAACCATACACCACCAGATACATGCCGAGCGAAAACACCACAATCTGCCACGGCGCGCTGCGCAGCACCTTACGCGTATCAATCACCTGACCCCGCCGCGCCACCAGCCACAGCATCAGTGCACCTGCGGCGGCCACGGCACTTACCGGTACGCCCAGCGGCTCAAGGGCAAAAAAGCCAGCCAGCAATAAGAGCAGCACCAGCCATCCCGCGCGGAAAGTAGCTCGATCCCGAATTGCCGCCGCAGGCGACGTCAGCCGGGCGCGATCGTAGCTGAGCGGTAGCTCTTTGCGGAAAAACAGGTGCAGCATCAGCAATGTCGCCAGTACTGCCGCGAGCGTGACCGGCACCATCACGGCGGCGTAATCGCCAAAGCCGAGCCGGAAATAGTCGGCCGAGACGATGTTAACCAGATTGGACACCACCAGCGGCAGGCTGGCGGTATCGGCGATGAACCCGGCCGCCATGACAAACGCCAGCGTGGA